>LIAZ01000029.1 GCA_001438985.1 Acidimicrobium sp. BACL17 MAG-120823-bin42
TTGTTGACTATTCGTCCACCAATGTTCTTGATCAGTACATTTTCTCGAAGTTGCACAATGTGGTTAACGAGACAACCACGAGCATGGATGAATACGATTTGTTCAATGCATGCCAGCATGTTCGATCGTTTTTAGATGTCTTAACTAACTGGTACATCCGTCGCAGCCGTAACCGTTTTTGGGCTGGAGATCAAGAAGCAATCAATACATTGCACACAGTGTTGGATGTGCTCACTCGCGTTGCTGCACCACTGTTGCCTCTGACGACGGAACAAGTGTTCCAGGGCCTGACGGGCAAGCGCAGTGTGCACCTGGAGCAATGGCCTAGTAGTGAAGTCATTCCTGTGGATGGGGTTTTGGTTGCTGCCATGGATCAAGTTCGAGATGTATGTTCCACAACGCTGTCGTTGCGTAAGGCGTACTCACGACGAGTTCGCTTGCCGCTGGCAAATGTCACGGTGGCATCACCGTCAGCCGAACGACTACGTCCATTCGTATCCATCATCACTGAAGAGGTAAATGTGCATCACGTGACTCTTTCTACGGATGTAGAAGGTGTGGCGCGACATGAGTTACAAGTCATCCCGGCAGCGCTTGGACCGCGACTTGGAGCCGATACTCAGAAAGTGATCGTTGCAATCAAGAAGGGCGACTGGACGCGAACGGGTGACGTCGTGACGGCAGGGGGGTTTGATCTGCAACCTCATGAATATCAGCTGAAGTTATTGGCAGCACATGATGACAAGGATGTCTCGGCAAGCGCAGCACTTGCAGATGGTTTGGGCATTGTCTTGCTTGATATTGCGCTGACACCAGAATTATTGGCCGAAGGCGCGGCTCGCGACATTGTTCGGGTGGTGCAGCAAGCACGTCGTCAGGCCGATTTTGCGGTTTCCGACCGAATTCATCTGACCTTGGGGTTGCCAGATGATGTGGCTGAGCAGATTTCCGGGTTCATGGACTACATCCGTGCCGAAACCCTTGCAGAAACGGTGTCATATGATGCTGACGCCCCGCGAACCACGGACCTTGATGGGACTCCCATCGCAGTGGCCGTGGAACGACTACGGTGAAGCGCCAAGTTAGGGAGGTAGATATGCCAACAAAGTCCGCCAAGAAAAAGTCTGTTGCCAAGAAAAAGCCAGTCGCGAAGAAGAAATCTGTCGCAAAGAAGCCTGTAGCGAAGAAGAAGGCTGTCGCCAAGAGTAAGCCTGGCGCCGCGCACGCGGCAGCCAAGAAGAAGGCTGAATTGAAGAAGAAGGCTGAGCTGAAAAAGAAGCTTGAGTTGAAAAAGAAGGCTGAACTGAAGAAAAAGCTTGAGTTGAAGAAAAAGGCTGAACTGAAGAAAAAGCTTGAGTTGAAGAAAAAGGCTGAACTGAAGAAAAAGGCTGAACTGAAGAAAAAGCTTGAGTTGAAGAAGAAGCTCGACGCTGCGAAGAAGATTGAAGCGAAGAAGAAGGCCGATGCCAAGAAGGCCGCAGAATCATTGCGTAAGCAGCAGTTGCGTGAGCGAGAAGCCGAAAAGAAGCGTCTGGCTGCTGCCAAGAAGAAAGAGCTTGCCGAAAAGGCAAAGGCAAAGGCAATCGCCGAAAAAGAAAAGCAAAAAGAACGTGCGCGATTGGCTGCCGAAAAGCAGGCTGCACGTGAGGCTGCCGAAAAGGAACGAATTGCAATGCGCGAAGCTAAAGAAGCAGCTCGGCTTGCAGCGATCGCAGAAAAGGAAGCAGCACGAGAGGCCGCGCTCCGTGCCAAGCGGAAACCAGAACCACCACCTCGGCCAGTAATCGTCAAAACTGAATTCGCAGATGGTATTCAGGCGACCAAAGAGTTCGATCTGAAATTCTTGACCGTGCAACGCGAATCGTTGCTTGAAAAGCGTGCATTTCTTACCACTCAGGCCGGTCGTTTAGAAGATGAGGCGAATGCATTGATTGAAGACGTTGAAATGGGCGATGTCCAATTTGATGAAGAGGGCGGAGAAGGCGACACGATGGTTGTTGAGCGAGAGCGCGATTTGATGCTCTCAGCACAAGCACGCCAAGAAGTTGAGGAAATTGATTTAGCGTTGGCTCGTATTGCGAGCGGTGAATATGGTTATTCGGTG
Source organism: Acidimicrobium sp. BACL17 MAG-120823-bin42 (assembly GCA_001438985.1). Lineage (GTDB taxonomy): Bacteria > Actinomycetota > Acidimicrobiia > Acidimicrobiales > Ilumatobacteraceae > UBA3006. The sequence goes on from LIAZ01000029.1 coordinate 2,105, forward strand.
CATAGCGGACTCCCCATTCCTCGCGAACGCTTGAAGGCAATTCCATGGACTACCGAGTCGGTGTTGGAGCGGGTTGGCGGCATCGGTCGCCGATGACCAAAACATCGGTGCGATCTCGCACCAAACGAATTGGGATCAGTGTTGCAATTATCGTCTTGGTGCTTGACATCATTACTAAATGGTGGGCGGTACAGCGACTGAGCGATGGCAGTGCAATTGATCTCGTCGGATCTTTGCGTTTCTATCTCGTCTACAACCGTGGCATGGCATTTTCGGCCGGCACAAATCTTGGCCCCTTGATCGGGTTGTTGGCGATAGTTGTCATCGTAATTTTGGTGCGCAATCTCAATAAGGTGGACACTCTGTTGTCACTGATCGCCACTGGGTTAATCATCGGTGGGGCAACAGGGAATGTAGTCGACCGCATCTTCCGTGGAGACGGATTTATGACCGGTGCAGTGATCGACTTCATCGACTTGCAGTGGTGGCCGGTGTTTAATATTGCTGACATTGGAATCGTGTTTGGCGCAATTGCAATGGCAATTTCTCTGATTTTTTTCCCAGCACCAACTGAAGAGGCCGACACCCATGCTGATTGAGTCCATACCTGCCGCGTTAGCCGACCAGAGATTGGATCGGGTTGTTTCGCTGATCGCCGACATCAGTCGTGCCGCTACGGCAACGTTGATCGAGATTGGTGGTGTAACTGTTGACGGCGTTGTTGCGACTGCTGGCAAGGTGAAGATGAAGGAAGGGCAAGAAGTCACGGTGGATACCGCCATGATTCCAGCGAAAGAATTACCTCAGCCCGATGCTGCAGTCAAGATTGATGTGGTGTTTGCCGATGAACACATCATTGTTGTGAACAAAGCGCCAGGAATTGTGGTGCATCCTGGCGCAGGAAATCCTTCAGGAACCTTAGTTAATGGTGTGCTTGCACAATTTCCTGATGTTGCGACGGTGGGTGATCAACTGCGACCAGGAATTGTTCACCGGCTCGATGCGGGAACAAGTGGATTGATGGTCGTTGCGCGTTCGCAGATCGCCTATGACTCGTTGGTTGATGCGTTAACCAGGCGCGATGTTTCCCGTATCTACAGTGCCCTCGTATGGGGACATCCCGAGGTGTCAACGGGTGTGATTGACGCACCAATCGGCCGTGACCAGCGCGACCCAACAAAGATGGCTGTAGTGATTGACGGAAAATTCGCACGCACTCATTACGACGTTGTACAGAAATTCGATTTGCCACAACCATGTGCTCTCGTTGAGTGCCAACTCGAAACAGGTAGAACACATCAAATTCGTGTGCATCTTGATTCAATCGACCACCCAGTTGTTGGCGATTCAACCTATGGCGGTGCTCGCAGTTCACTTTCAAGCCCGCGACCGATGTTGCATGCGGCAAAACTGAGTTTTACGCATCCATTTACGGCTGAAACTGTTTCGTTTGCTGTGGCTATCCCAGAGGATATGCAGTTAGTTATTAATCGATGCGGGAATGCGTAATCACTAAATTAATGATTTAGTGATGTAGCTCTGGCCACGGCGCAGATCCGCCTGCAGCCTGAGCGATTCCTGCAAGCGTGTAGTCATCTAAGTGTTGACGCATGTGTTCGCCGGCAACATTCCAAATCGCAAGCAAGACACAGTGCCCTTCGTGATCGCACGCACCATCTTGATGCGGTTGACCAAAGTCACCAAGCGAAATTGGGCCATCCGCTGCAGCAATGATTTCTGAAAGTTTGATCTGATCTGCTGGGCGGGCGAGAACGTATCCTCCGCCTACACCGCGCTTGGATTTCACCAGCCCTGCGCCTTTCAGCACGAGCAAGATTTGCTCGAGATATGGCTGAGGGAGTGCAGTGCGCGTTGCAATGTCGCGCACCGATATCGGGCCTGGGTCGTCGGCGTGGAGTGCCAGGGAGAGTAACGCGCGACACGCGTAGTCGCCTCGGGTAGATACACGCACGCTTGTAGTGTAGATCGGGTGCATACACCGCGGGTCCCTCAATATGACGGTGCGTGTATTTCGGGCATCATTCCTGCATTACTTGGCCCGCAGGGCACACACAATCTTCCTGCTTGGATGCCGTCTTGTGTGCAAGGCGCTAGCCAGGTGGTGCTACTCGTTGTGGATGGCTTGGGCTGGCATCAATTACACGAGCACGGTCGCCACGCTCCAACACTGATGTCGATGTCTGGTGGCGCAATCACCAGTGTCGCCCCAACAACAACGGTGACAGCCCTGACATCGATTACCACCGGGCTCACCCCCGGCGAGCATGCGATGGTGGGGTACCGCATTGATCTTGGTGGCCATGTGGTGCAGATGCTTCGTTGGGGTGATGACAAAGGTGACTTGCGCTCCACGTACCCGCCGGATTTGGTACAACCGTGCCCGCCTTTTATGGGTGCTGCCGTGCCGGTTTTGAGTAAGGCTGAACTCGAAGGTTCAGCATTTACCGAAGCCCATTTGCGAGGTTCAAAGCCGATGGGTTGGCGCGCGGCATCAAGCATTGCGGTGCAGGTCGGGCAACTATTAAAGGCGGGTCATAAATTTGTCTATGCGTATTACGACGGTGTCGACAAGATTGCTCATGAACGAGGATTCGGCGAATACTACGAATCAGAGTTGCGTAATGCTGATCGTTTGGTGGGGGACATAGCCGAACAACTCACACCCGGATCAGTGTTACTCGTAACTGCCGATCATGGCCAGGTGCACGTGGGAACAAACACCAAGACCCCGCATCACGATGTCTTGCAACGCACGGCGTATCAATCGGGTGAAGGTCGGTTCCGATGGTTGCACGCGAAGTCAGGTGCTGCCAATGATTTGTTGGATGCAGCACGCCAACATCACGAAAATGAAGCATGGGTAGTGTCGCGAGACGAGGCGTGCGAGGCGGGGTGGTTTGGTAAGCGGGTGACGGATATCGCTCGAAAGAGATTGGGCGATGTGGCATTGGTGCCGTTTACGGGAACCAGTTTTGACGAGCCACTTGACTCGGGTGCCTTTTCACTCGTGTGCCGTCACGGTTCGCTCACAGCAGCCGAGGTAGATGTTCCCTTACTGGCAATTGCTCGCTGAGGTTGCCATACTTGCGGGACATGTCTACGAACCCATCTCCTGAAAATATCCCATCAAACAATCCAGAAGTGGTGGGTCTTGACGCCCCACAACCGGTAACGGATGAATCGGTTGGCGTTACAGCGCCGGCAAAAGTGATGCGGATCGGCTCGATGATCAAGCAGTTGCTTGATGAAGTGCATTCAATGAATCTTGATGCGCCGAGCAGAGAGCGCTTGGCCGAGATCTACGAGCGCTCAATCGTGGAACTCACCGAAGCGTTGTCTCCTGAACTTGCTGACGAACTGCGCCTCATTGCATTGCCATTTCGCGATGGTGTGGTTCCATCGGAAGCAGAGATCCGCGTAGCAAAGGCGCAACTTGTGGGTTGGTTGGAGGGGCTGTTTCACGGCATTCAAGCCACGTTGTTTGCACAGCAAATCGCTGCCCGCCAACAACTCGAGCACATGCGCCAACTTCCGGGATCGGGTGAAGCACCGCCTGCTCATGAGCGCCCGGGTACCTATTTGTAATGGCAAGTTCGTTTACCCACTTACATGTTCATACCGAATTTTCAATGCTCGATGGGGCATCACGACTCGATGAATTAGTTGGCAAGGCGGCCGCGGAAGGAATGCCAGCACTTGGCATGACCGATCACGGAAATATGTATGGTGTTGTTGATTTCTATAAGCAATGCAAAGAAAATGGCATTAAGCCAATCATTGGCACCGAGGCATACATGGCTCATGAGCACCGCTCTGAGCGACCATCCCGCCGTGGTCGTATTGACGACTCGGGTGGCGAAACAGAGTCAGGTGGCAAGGTGTATTACCACCTCACGTTGCTTGCAGAGAGCAATGTCGGCTACAAAAACTTGATCAAACTCTCGAGTCTTGCGTTTCTAGAGGGTTACTACTACCAGCCCCGAATGGACTGGGAGCTGTTGCAACGACATAGTGAAGGAATCATCGCAACCAGCGGTTGCCTTGGTGGTCATGTATTGCAGCGTCTGCTCAAGGGGGACGTGGCTGGGGCGCAAATGTGTGCCGGGCGGTTGCAAGATATTTTCGGCAAGGACAACTTTTTCATTGAATTGCAAGACCATGGCCTAGCCGAACAGCACCAAACAAATCCGCAGCTCATCGAATTAGCAACAAAAATTGGTGCACCGTTGCTTGCAACCAACGATACGCATTACACCCATCGCCATGACCATGAAGCTCATGATGCGTTGTTGTGTGTGCAAACTGGCTGCACCATTGCCGATCCCAATCGCTTTAAGTTTGAAGGCAGCGAGCATTATCTGAAGTCTGCAGAAGAGATGCGCTATCTGTTTCGCGAGGTTCCGGCAGCGTGCGACAACACACTCTGGATTGCGGAGCGCGCAGAACTCGATATTCCGTTCGGCAACTCAGTGTTGCCACATTTTCCGATTCCAGAAGGGTTTACCGGCGATGGCGATTACTTGCGCAGTCTCACCTATGAAGGTGCGTATCAGCGATGGGGCAAGGAACTTCCTGAGTCGGTGAAGCAACGCCTCGACTATGAGCTCGAAGTCATCGGTGGCATGGGATTCAGCTCGTACTTCTTGATCGTGTGGGACTTGATTCGTTACGCGCGCGACCAAGACATTCGCGTCGGTCCAGGTCGTGGCTCGGCGGCTGGATGTGCTGTTGCGTACTGCTTGCGCATCACCGATCTTGACCCAATTAAATATGACTTGATCTTTGAGCGATTCCTCAACCCAAGTCGAATCTCAATGCCCGATATCGATATGGACTTCGACTCGCGATACAGGGATCAAATGATTCGATACGCAGCCGACAAGTATGGGCGTGACCACGTCGCACAGATCATCACATTTGGCACCATCAAGGCACGCAACGCAGTGCGTGATGCCGCGCGTGTGCTCGGTTATCCCTATCCGCTTGGCGACAAGATCGCCAAACTGATGCCACCACTTGTGATGGGTCGCGATACGCCACTTAAATACTGTTTTGAGGAAGTGGATAAGCACAAGGCTGGATATCAGGCAGCCACAGAACTACGCGCACTGTGTGAGTCCGATTCAGATGTCAAACGCATCATGGACGTGGCGCGCGGTCTTGAAGGACTCAAACGATCTGTAGGCATTCACGCAGCGGCAGTGGTGATTACAAAAGAGCCGCTTACCGAGTATCTGCCAATTCAACGCAAACCCGAGCAAGGCCAAGCGCCAGAGGACGCACCCGTAGTTACACAGTACGAAATGCATGCAGTGGAGGAGCTTGGACTACTGAAGATGGACATCTTGGGTCTGCGTAACTTGGACGTGATTTCAGATGCCAACGCCATGATCCAGCAAAAGCGAGATCCTGGGTTTTCAATTGATGCCATTGATGTAGATGACAAGGCGACATATGAGTTGTTGTCTCGCGGCGACACCATTGGGGTGTTCCAACTTGAGTCATCTCAGATGCGCAACCTGCTGAGGTCATTGATGCCAGAAAAGTTTGAAGAGCTTTCGGCTGTTTTGGCCTTGTACCGACCAGGTCCAATGAGTGCGAATATGCACAATGATTTTGCGGACTACAAAAACAATCGCAAGAAGGTTCAGTTGTTTCATGTTGATGCAGCAGAAGTGCTGAGCGACACATATGGCCTCATGATTTACCAAGAAAGCCTGATGCGTGTATCGCAGAAGTTTGCCGGATTCTCAATGGCTGAAGCTGACAACTTGCGCAAGGCCTGCGGCAAAAAGATTCCAGAGAAGATGGAAGAGGCACGGGGAAGTTTCGTTCTGGGTTGTGAAACTACGGGATACGGCACTGAATTGGGTGAGCAATTGTTTGACACCATTGTCAAGTTTGCGGACTATGCATTTGCGAAAAGCCACGCGTATGGCTACGGCTTAATCTCGTATCAAACCGCGTATCTCAAGGCGCACTATCCCGTTGAATATTTGGCATGTTTGCTCACCAGTGTGAAGGCCAACTACGAAAAAGCTGCGGTGTATCTCTCGGATGCTCGAACAAGTGGAATCACTGTGCTCACTCCTGACATCAATCGCTCAGGAGTCAATTTTGAACCAGTGGTCATTGGTGAGGATCGCCAAATTACATTTGGTCTGAGCGCAATCAGAAATGTTGGCGAAGGACTCGTGCGTTTGATTATTGATCACCGAGAAGCCCATGGTGAGTTCGTATCGTTTTATGACTTTGCTGAGCGAGTTCCTGAACAGGCACTCAACAAGCGCACCATCGAGTCACTGATTAAGGCTGGTGCCTTTGACAAACTCGGTCACCCACGGAAGGGGTTATTGCAGGTCTTTGAATCAATCATCGATCACACCATGGTGCGCAGGCGAGAGCGCGACCAGGGCGTGATGAGTTTGTTCGGTGACTTAGGCGAGGAAACCGAAGTGTTTTCCGAGAAGCAAGCAATTCCAGAGTTGCAGTTTGATAAGACAGAACAATTAAAATTTGAAAAAGAAATGCTTGGTTTATATGTATCCGATCATCCGTTGATGGGAATTGAAGGTGCATTGCGTCGCAGGGTTGATTGCTCGATTCCCGAAGCACTCGAGCGCGATGATGGCGCATTTGTCGTTGTCGGTGGCATCATCAACGGTTTGACGCGTCGTTACACCCGCAAAGGGGACCAAATGGCCACTTTCCAGTTGGAAGACTTGCAAGGTTCAGTTGAGGTGACGCTGTTTCCCAAAACACTGCAAAAGTTTGGACATCAGCTTGCCGACGACATCTTGGTGTCGGTTCGGGGCAGGCTCGATAAGCGGGACGACTCACGTGTCGGGATGATGGCGATGGACATCACGGTCCTCGAGGGCTTGCGTGCTTTCCAAGATTCATTGCACCTCAAGATTTCAGCTCAGGTGTTGACTGAGTCAACGATTGAAACGCTGAAGTCAACATTGCTTGATCACCCCGGTACGTCGCCTGTGTTCTTGCATCTGGGACCAGACAATGTATTGCGCCTTGATTCGGAGTTCAATGTCAATCTCGACCGTGTGATGGGCGTTTTACGCAGTGAGTATGGAGACAACGCCTATATCGAATAGGCCTATTGGACTTTGGCCGTCTGAAAGGCAATTTTTGCTGGCAGACTGTAGATATGTCGGTTGAGGTTGAAACGCGAGATTGTGCGTCCCTTACAGAAACCGAACTCGAAGAATTGGCGGCAATGGGCGGCTTCTTCTCACTTGAGGTAATCACCAAGGCGAAGGAAGATTGGGTGCTGTTTACCAGTGCCAAGATCAGCGGCAAGGTTCATGGCTTCACGTTTTCCACTCTCGAGCGCATTGGTGGAACACCGTGCGTGTTGCTGGGGATGATGAGTATCAAGCGCACTCCAAAGCGCGACTCAGTGCTCAAAGGGTTGATGACAGAGGCGTATCACCGTGCGTTGATGGCCTTCCCTGATGAAGACGTGGTGGTGGGTTCGCGTTTCTTGAGCGCAGATGGGTTGGAGTCATTTAAGTCTTTGACCGAAATGATTCCTCGCCCTGGACATCGTGCGGTCGGTGAAGAGCGTGCGTGGGGCAAGCGTCTTGCGCGCCGCTTTGGAGTCGAGTCCACTTACGATGACCAAAGTTTCACGGTCAAGACCAACGGTCACAGTGGCTTTCTGGATCACGAATCAACGAAGCCAGAAAAAATTAATCCTGATGTGGCTGCACAGTTTAAAGGTGTGTCAAAAACCAAAGGTGGAGCATTGATCGTTCATGGTTGGACGATGGCAGAGTCGCTCGCCAAACTTGGAAAACTCGAAAAACACTAACGAGTAAGCGGTGCAGTTCGCCGAAGTTGTTCGCACCCGAAGAATGATCCGGGCATTCACCCGAGAGCCTTTGTCATCGCAGGTGGTTGACTCACTCATTGAAACTGCACTTCGTTCCCCATCTGCAGGAAAATCACAAGGCACGCACTTCATTGTGCTTACCGGAACCGATGTTGCAGCATTCTGGGATGACACGTTGCCTCACGAGAAGCGAGAGACATTTCGCTGGAAGCAGTTGCTTGATGCTCCCGTCATCTTGATTCCATGTGCAGATCCACAGGCGTATGTCGAACGTTATTCGGAGCCTGACAAACAGTTGACAGGGTTAGGTGAAGGCATAGATGCGTGGCCAACTCCGTATTGGACAATTGATGGATCCTTTGCCGTGATGACACTGTTACTTGCCGCTCATGATGCTGGACTTGGTGCATTGTTCTTTGCGGTGTTCAACGGTGAGCAAAAACTACGCAGCAGACTCGGTGTTCCAGACGACGTACAAATTCTTGGTGCAATCGCGTTGGGCCA
>LIAZ01000030.1 GCA_001438985.1 Acidimicrobium sp. BACL17 MAG-120823-bin42
CTGTTCGACATGAGCAGAACACAACATTGGTCCCGTGGTGAAGTTGGAGTTCACGCCGCCCTGTCAAGGCGGAGGTCGCGGGTTCGAGTCCCGTCGGGACCGCTGAGTAGTGCTTGCACTTCTCAAGGTCGGGTAGCTCAGTAGGCAGAGCATGCGCCTGAAAAGCGCAGGGTCACCGGATCGACGCCGGTCCCGACCACAAGAGTTTGATGAGTTGGAAGAGCAACTATTCAGGGCGTACGCGCACAAGTGTTTCTTGTGCGATGGTTGCGATATGGATGCCGTCTTGAGTGAAGACGTTTCCCATCGTGAGGCCTCGCGCTCCGTTGAAGTTCACACAACTCATTTCATAGAGATGCCATTGTGATGCAACAGATGGCCGATGAAACCACACCGTGTGGTCAAGGCTCGCGCTAAATCTGCGACCTTCATCACTGGCTCGAGTAATTTCAGGAATTCCTGCAACCACGCTCTCGTTTGGTAGGTCATCGGAAAGATACGCAATCGCGCAGCGATTCATGAGTTCGTTGCCAAGCGGCAAGTCTTTTGCTCGCAACCATGCGGCAACATGTCCTGTTCCCACTCTGTTATTACTCGTCAACACACCAGAAGGAATCGTTCTCCGTTCAAGGAATGTGCTCCATGAAGACTCCTCGAGTGAATCTGGTGTTGGAAGATCAACCTGAGGAAACACCAACTGTTCATCGATTGACGATTCAACAGATTGAAACGATGCCTCGAGATTCAAAATTGCGCCATCTTGCTGTCGGGCCACAACTCTCCGTGTTGTGAAACTGCGACCATCACGAATTCGATCCACTTCGTAGCGCACTGGCTTTGTATTGTCGCCACGCCGAATGAAGTATGCGCGCAGTGAATGTGGCAACACATCACCGCTGACCGTGAAAGCCGCTGCCCTCAATGCTTGGGCCACGATATGTCCACCAAACAAACCGCCCCATGGATATTCGTGGCCATCGCCAACGAACACATCGGGGCCGTGTGGTGCTAAATCAAAAAGCTCTTCAAGATTCACGATGGCTAATGGATGTATTTACTCAACGATCAGCAGAAGTACAACTTCTTCTGAGATGTGACTTTCAATGTCAAACGTCCCTGCTTCGTCAGCAACGAACTCAATCACCGAAGTCTCACCCGCGGCCATGTCGCCAGTTGAAATGTCGTATCCGTGCACATGAATCTCATCAGATGCATTGGGGTTAACCACGCTCAGACGCACCGTTGAACCGAGTGCAATTTGTTGCTGCTCGTTCGGGCCTGAGTTTTCGCCAATCGTCAAACTGATTTCAACAATCTCTGTATTGGACACGGCTGCCGTCGATTCGGATGTGCTTGATTCAGATTCTACTTCCGAGGCTGATGAGCCACATCCGATCAAGAACACAACGGCACAACATCCAGCGATAATTCTTTTCATGATCCAAACTCAAATCCAAGGTCGGGGGCGGTCAACATCGGCTCATACGGTATCCCAGCATCGCGCGCCATGGCAGCACATGTGCCACCACGATCGACAATCACCGAAATAAACGCTGGTTCAGCACCACACGAACGAATTACTTCTACTGCTTCAAAAATTGATGTTCCTCGTGTGACCGTATCTTCAACAATTGCGACGCGATCCCCTGGTTGAAGTGCGCCGGCGATTCGACCTGTTACGCCATGATCCTTTGATTCTTTACGCACGCTAAAGCTGCGTAGGTGCCTGCCCCGTGCCGCTGCTACTGCAGCTACGCCATACGCAACTGGGTCTGCACCCATAGTGAGTCCGCCAATTGCGTCAATATCGCTTGGAAGTAGATCAAGCGCTACCGCAGCAACAAGCAATATTCCATCCGGTCTGCACGCTGTTTGTTTCGTGTCAAGAAACCATGTGCTTGCTCTACCCGACTTCAATGTGAAGTTTCCTGTCTTGAGTGAATGCATCAACACATGCTGGCGAAGTGCTTCACGCTGTGGATCAAGACGTGGAAGATCGGTCATTAGGAGTTCGCAATGTGTGCAGCAGCATCAAGTGTCTTGCCTATATGAGTAAGCGACCTACGCAAATCGAATGCTTCGTCTAACTGTTTAGCGTTCAGTTGTACTCGGGGATCTTTTTCTAATACCGCGCGCAGCTGAACACGTTCGCTCCAGGCTGTTGCCGCATCTTCTTGAACAATTCTGTACGCGTCATCTCGCGATAAGCCCGAATCAACGAGTGCAAGCAGAACCGGCTGAGAAAAGACCACACCGAAGCTGCTCGCCAAATTATCCAGCATTCTTTGTGCATCTACTTCAAGTCCAGAAATCACCCGAGTGAGGCGTTTGACGACGTAATACGCAAGCATTGCTGAATCGGGCAACACAATTCGTTCCGCCGAAGAATGCGAGATGTCGCGCTCGTGCCACAGCGCCACATTCTGTAAGCCGGTTTGTAGGTTCGATCGCAGCACTCGGGAAAGCCCTGTCAACGTTTCTGCCGAGATTGGATTTCGCTTGTGCGGCATTGCAGAGCTGCCTTTTTGCCCCGCTTTAAAACCCTCACGTACCTCGCTCACTTCGGTCCGTTGCAAATGACGTAACTCAATCGCGATTGCTTCAACCGTTGAGCCAAGCGACGCACATGCCCATAAAAATTCGGCGTGTCGATCGCGCGCAACTACTTGCGTCGCAGGGACAGCACGTAAACCAAGAGCCTTTGCTACATGAGCCTCAACATCTGGGCTGATATTTGAGTATGTCCCAACAGCACCCGACAGTTTGCATACTGCAATCGCTTGACGCGCCGCATGCATCCGTGATCGATCGCGATCCACTTGAAGCGCCCACAACGCAACTTTTGTGCCAAACGTCGTTGGTTCGGCATGAATACCATGAGTTCTTCCAATCATCGCAGTGTCGCGATGCTTCTCGGCGAGTTCTTGCAGCTGAATGATGAGTTCATTCATTGCACCAATAATGAGCTCTGATGCGTCTTTCAGCATCCAACACCATGCCGTGTCTACAACATCGGTGCTCGTGAGTCCGTGGTGAATCCACGCACCTGCTGGCATGCCGATTGCTGTCTGTACAACATCAACAAATGCAGCAACGTCATGATCAGTCACTAATTCGCGCTCAGCAACTTGTTGAACAAATAGATCATCAACAAGCGGTGCCTTTGCTCGACAGATCTGCGCTTGCGATTGCGATACAACTCCTAATTTTGCTTGCGCATCAGTGGCGAGCAATTCAATTTCAAGAAACCGTGCAAACTTTGATCGATCAGAAAAAATCTCGGCAATTTCAGGGAGTGCATAACGATCAATCATGCCCGCACCACACATGCATCGCGCTCTGGCCCAACTCCAATGATGCTGACTGGTACGCCAACATGTTCTTCTACAAGTTCAATTAATGCCTTAGCCCGAGCGGGCAGTTGGTCGTATGAACGATGATTGCGAAGCTCTTGCTTCCAGCCCGGTAGGTCGACATAGTGCGCCATCACTTCGCCAAGCACATTACTGTCATCTGGGTAACCATCTAGCCGTTTACCGTTCAACGAGTATCCGACACAGACTCGAACTTCATCGAAGGTATCCAACACATCAAGTTTTGTTAACGCAATTTCCGTAAGCGAATTGATTCGCACTGCGTGTCGCAACATCACCAAATCAAGCCAGCCTGGTCGGCGACGACGTCCCGTCACGGTTCCAAACTCATGGCCGATGTCCACAATCTTGTCGCCCAATTCGCCAAGCAGTTCCGTTGGAAACGGCCCAGACCCTACGCGAGTGGTGTACGCCTTGGCAATACCCACAACACGAGTGATGGCGCGTGGTCCAATCCCTGTTCCAGCACACGCACCACCAGCCGTCGGGTTTGATGACGTGACAAATGGATACGTTCCATGATCTAGGTCAAGAAATGTTGCTTGAGCACCTTCGAGTAACACATTGCTTCCAGATTCAATAGCGACATGCAGCGCGTTAACAGTGTCTGCCACATACGGTTGCAACCGTTTGCCAAGCTCAGTGAACTGCACGACAATGGCTTCAACGTCAAAAGGTTCGCCACCGAGTGCAACAATCATTGCGTGTGCCGCATTTCCACGTTCGCGGACGAGTTGAGCAAATGGTGCAATATCACGCACCATGCCTGCACGCAAACCAACACGCAATGCTTTGTCGGCATATGCAGGTCCGATTCCTTTGAGCGTTGTGCCAATTTTTGCATCTCCCAATTTGGACTCATGAAGAGCATCGAGGTGTTGATGCCACGGAAAAATCAAGTGCGAAAGACTTGAGACCAAAAGCTTGCTGCAGGAAATTCCGCGACTTTCGAGGGAATCAATCTCTTTAAACAAGGTTGGCAAGTCAACAACAACGCCATTGCCAATTACTGGGGTCACATGGTCGTAGAGAACGCCACTTGGAATAAGTTGTAACGCATATCGCTGATCGCCAACAACAACGGTGTGCCCCGCGTTGTGGCCACCTTGATATCGAACTACGTGAGTATGCGATTCTGCCAATAGGTCAATGACTTTGGCTTTGCCCTCATCACCCCATTGGGTACCGACGACTACTGCTACGGGCATGCAACGCTCCTGAAATTGTGGGGAACGTAATCAGATCATACTGTGCGAAACGCACAGCACCTCTGTTCACGTCAGACTCAGGCTAGATCTAGTGGCGAAACCGAGATGGTGAGTTCGTCATTGGCAACATCAACGACGATCGAGTCTCCTTCGCCCGCTTTGCCTTCAAGAATGAGGAGTGCGGCTGCGTCAGCAATTGCCTTCTGAATCAACCGTTTGAGTGGTCGAGCCCCAAATTCGGCATCGAAACCTTGTGTGGAAAGTTTGACCCGTGCTGATGGAGTCACTGCGAGCACAATTCGACGCTTTGCTAAGCGATCAACCAAGTGTTCGAGTTGAATGTCCACGATTGCACCCATGTCTTCTTGGGTCAACGACCGGAATCGGACTATCTCGTCAATGCGATTAACAAACTCTGGCTTGAAGTAATCGATTGGCTCACCTTTTAGGTTGCTTGTCATGATCAACACGGTGTTCGTGAAGTTGACCGTGCGCCCTTGCCCATCGGTCAAGCGACCATCATCGAGCAGTTGCAATAGAACGTTGAACACTTCTGGGTGTGCTTTTTCAATTTCATCTAACAACACCACGCTGTATGGGCGACGGCGCACCGACTCAGTGAGTTGTCCGCCTTCTTCGTATCCGATGTATCCCGGTGGCGCACCAATTAATCGACTGACTGAGTGCTTCTCCATGTATTCGGACATGTCAATGCGCACCATTGATTTTTCGTCATCAAACAAAAACTCAGCGAGTGCACGCGCCAATTCGGTCTTTCCTACGCCCGTTGGGCCAAGGAACATAAACGAGCCGATAGGTCGATTCTCATCCGACAACCCTGCACGACTTCGCCGAATTGCATTAGCCGTTGCCGTAACTGCTGCGTCTTGACCAATTACACGGCGATGCAACAGCTCTTCAAGATGCACCAGCTTTTGCATCTCGCCTTCCATCAGTTTCCTTACAGGAACTCCGGTCCACTTGGCAACAACTTCAGCAATATCTTCCGCATCAACTTCTTCTTTCAACATGCGTGTTGATGACTGAAGAACATTCAACTCATTGGTTGCAGCGTCAACACGACGCTCAATTTCGGGAATCCTGCCGTAACGAATCTCGGCGGCCTTTTCTAGGTCAGTTTCGCGATCAACCTGGCCACGCAACGTCTCGAGTTCTTCCTTTAGCGACCGAATTGCACCAATCGCCTGACGCTCGGCGTCCCAATGAATCTTCATTTCCCTCGTCTGAGACTGCAGCTCCGTCAACTCCTCATTTAACACACGCAAGCGTTCTTTTGATGCCGCATCTGATTCTTTTTCCAAAGCAACTCGCTCAATCTCAAGTTGCAAAATGCGACGCTCAATCACATCAATCTCTGTCGGCAATGAGTCAATTTCGATGCGTAGCTTGCTTGCAGCTTCATCCATCAAATCAATTGCCTTGTCGGGCAAGAAACGATTTGTGAGATAGCGATTTGACAGTACTGCTGCGCTCACAATTGCATTGTCTTGAATGCGCACACCGTGATGCACTTCGTATCGTTCTTTGAGTCCGCGCAGGATTGCAATGGTGTCCTCAACTGTTGGCTCACCAACGAGAACTTGTTGAAAGCGCCGCTCAAGAGCAGCATCTTTCTCTACATACTTACGATATTCATCAAGTGTTGTAGCACCAATCATCCGCAGCTCACCACGAGCAAGCATCGGCTTAATCATGTTGCCCGCATCAATCGCGCCTTCTGCTCCGCCAGCACCAACCAACGTGTGAATTTCATCAACAAAAGAAATGATCTCGCCATGGGCATCAGTAATTTCTTTGAGCACTGCTTTTAGGCGCTCTTCAAACTCGCCACGATATTTCGCACCGGCCAGCATTGCTCCAATATCAAGTGAAACTAAGCGCTTGTTTTTCAGACCTTCAGGCACATCTCCGCTAGCAATACGCCGAGCAAGGCCTTCAACAATTGCGGTCTTGCCAACACCAGGTTCGCCAATTAAGACAGGGTTGTTCTTCGTTCGGCGAGAGAGCACCTGGATCACACGCCGAATTTCCTCATCGCGCCCGATTACTGGGTCGATTTTCCCATCATGTGCCCGTTGTGTGAGATCGACTCCGTACTTTTCCAATGACTGAAATTGGTCTTCTGGATTTTGCGAAGTCACACGATGCGAGCCACGAATATCGCGCAAAGCCTGCAACATTTCCTCGCTGCCGACACCAACACGCGTGTGCAGTGCAAGAACAAGGTGCTCTACGGATAAATAGTCATCGTGTAAATCTTTTTGTGACTGCTCGGCGGCAGCAAACACTTGTGAGAGTTCGCGATTCATTCGCGGCTCACTTCCACCATGAGCCCGCGGCATGTTGTTCACTACTGCTTGGGCACGGTCATGCAACATAGACGAAGCAATACCGAGTTTTGCGAGTAGCGCAGGAACCACCGTGTCGGTTTGGCTGGTGAGTGCAACAACCAAGTGGTCTGGGGTGAGTTCTGGGTTTGCGTTACTGGTCGCAATCTGCATTGCTGCCGCTACCGCTTCACTGGTCTTCGTTGTCCACTTTTTAGGATCAACCATTGCGCCTACCTCTTGTCTCTAAAAATTGATGGTGTTCGCCCAAACAGCGTGATGGCTTGATGCAATGGAACGAGTTCGTTGCTTTCGTGGCGATGGCGAGCTACCGAGTTCAGTTCCGTGCGTAATTGTTCTACTTCTCGCTGCAAACGAACTACCTCAGATTCAAGTTCGAGCACCTGGCGAATTCCTTCAAGATTCATTCCAGCATTTGCCAGTTCAGCAATACGTTGCAATCTGCGAATGTCTGCATTGCTATAGCGACGATTTCCGCCGCTGGTGCGAGCTGGTTGCAGCAGGCCACGGCGCTCATAAATGCGCAGCGTTTGTGGATGAACTCCTGCGATCTCGGCTGCTACCGAGATGACATAGACGGCATGAGTTTCGCGTTCCATTAGGAGCTCCGTTTCACAGACGTTGCGAGTTGAATGATTCGGTCACGTGGCGATACAACCGTCGCATCGCGCAGGGCCTCTACGGCTTGTTGTTCATCGGCGTTGAGTTCGGTTGGGATTGCAACATCTACCGTGACAATCAGGTCACCTTGTTGCTTTGCTGAATCAATGCCTTTGCTCTTCACTCGATGACGTGATCCACTTTGTGTTCCCGGCTTCAATCGCAGGGTTACGGTGGAACCGTCAAGTGTTGGCACTTCAATATCTGCGCCAAGCGTCGCTTCGCTGAACGTAATCGGCAGTCGTACCGTGAGGTTGCTGCCATCGCGACCAAACACCGGATGTGGTGCGACGTGGCACAACACGAATAAATCTCCAGAGGGTCCACCGTTGCGACCGGGTGCACCTCGACCTTTTAGGCGGATTCGTTGTCCATCATCCACGCCTGCAGGAATTCGAACATTGACATCACGTGGTCGAGTTTCAACTCCCGAACCTCGACAACCAATACATGGTGCTTCAACGATGCTGCCACGTCCGTTACACCTTGGGCACGGACCAGAAAAAGCAAATACTCCTTGGTTGTCATCAACAACTCCGCGACCTCGACATTGACCGCACTGCTTTGGTGTGGTGCCGGGTCGTGCGCCAGAGCCCTGACAACTTGAACATTGAGACTCTGCAGTGAGATGCAACGAGGTGGTTATTCCCTCGACTGCTTCGGCAAATCCAAGCGACAAGGTGGCTTCAATGTCGCCGCCACGTTGTGGACCTGCAGGATTGCGGCGCCGCCCTCCACCAAACATTTGACCAAACAAATCACCGAGGCCATCGCCACCAAAATCGTTTTGGTCAAACCGGAAGCCTCCCGCACCACCGCCGAAGGATGCTGGTCCCTGTCGACGCACGTCGTCGTACTCTTTGCGCTTTGCTTCATCACCCAGCACGTCATATGCCGCAGATACTTCTTTGAATTTCTCTTCGGCGGCAGCGTTGTTTGGATTTGCATCAGGGTGATGCTGCCGCGCCAGTTTGCGGTACGCCTTTGTAATGTCTTTTGCTGTTGCAGTCTGCGCAACACCGAGCATCGCGTAGTAGTCCTTTTCAAACCACTCGCGTTGCATCGTTATCCCTTGACCTTGACCATTGCTGCGCGAAGCACGCGGCCCTTCCAGCGATAACCCGTTCTCAGCACTTCAAGCACAACTGATTCGGAGCCGTCTCCTTCTTCGTGCAACACCGCGTCGGCAAGTGCTGGATCAAAGGGTTTACCCGCAAGATCAAGTGCTTCAAGGCCTTGCTTTTGTAGCGCACCCAGCAAGGATGACCACACCTGCTCTACGCCTTCCACACCATGTGCAACTGCCGCCTCACATGCATCAAGCACCGGAAGTAGCTGCTCAACAAGTTTGCCAAGTGCGCGATCGAGTTCGTCGCTCATTTGCGTAGCGGCACGCTTGCGGTAATTTTCAAAATCTGCTTGCACGCGGAGCGCAATGTCTTTGAATTCGTCGCGCTCTTTCGCTATGTCTTCAATTGAAACTTCGCTCGTTGTTACCGATTCTTCGGTAACGGATTCCTGAGTGGAGTCTGCAACCGCAGACTCCACAACAGGTTCATCGTGTGATTCGCTCATGATGCAGTCGCCGTCGATTTACTTCTCGTCAACGATTTCGGCATCGACAATGTCGTCGTCACTGCCAGCTGCCTGGCCACTTGCTGACGTTCCGGCGGCGTTGGTGTCACGTGCTGCTGCCTCGTACAACTTTTGACTAAAGGCTTGGCTTGCGGTCATCAACTTTTCTGTCGCCGACTTAATCACCTCATTGTCGGAGCCATTCAGTGCAGTTTTCAGTTCGCTCAGTGGGCCTTCAACCGCAGTGCGCTCTTCCTCGGTTACCTTCTCGCCTTGTTCGCGCAATACCTTTTCGGTTTGGTACACGAGTGAATCTGCATTATTGCGAATCTCGGCTTCTTCACGACGCTGACGGTCTTCTTCGGCATGTGCTTCTGCGTCCTTCACCATCTTGTCAATGTCGTCTTTGTTCAATGACGATTGGCCTGTAATGGTCATGGATTGCTCTTTGTTGGTTGCGCGATCCTTTGCCGACACATGCACGATGCCGTTGGCATCGATATCGAAGGTCACTTCAATTTGCGGCACACCACGAGGTGCTGGTGGCAAGTCAACAAGTTGGAATTTTCCAAGTGTCTTGTTGTAGCTCGCCATTTCACGCTCGCCCTGCAACACATGAATTTCTACAGACGGTTGCATGTCGTCTGCAGTGGTAAACACTTCAGTTCGACGAGTAGGAATTGTGGTGTTGCGTTCGATCAACTTGGTCATTACTCCACCCTTGGTTTCAATACCAAGTGAGAGCGGTGTTACGTCAAGCAACAACACATCTTTCACGTCGCCGCGCAATACTCCAGCTTGCACCGCTGCTCCAACCGCAACTACTTCGTCGGGGTTAACGGTGCGATTTGATTCTTTGCCAGTCATTGATTGCACGAGGTCTTGCACTGCTGGCATGCGGGTTGAACCGCCCACCATGATCACGTGATTGATCTGTCCTTTGGACAAACCTGCGTCGGTAATTGCTTGTTCGAATGGCTTGCGACAACGCTCAATGAGGTCGGCTGTCATTTCTTGAAACTTCGCACGTGTCAATGTTTCGTCCATGTGCAATGGGCCTGCTGCAGTTGCAGTAATAAACGGGAGGTTGATTTGTGTCTGTTGTGTTTGCGACAACTCGATCTTTGCTTTTTCGGCTGCTTCCTTCAATCGCTGTGTAGCCATGCGATCTGCAGCAAGGTCAACACCGTGTGCTGCCTTGAACTGCTGCACCATCCAATCGATGATGCGTTGGTCCCAGTCGTCACCACC
>LIAZ01000031.1 GCA_001438985.1 Acidimicrobium sp. BACL17 MAG-120823-bin42
GGGAAATTTACATGCTGGACGATCACTCGCTTCGGCAATCACAAGAGTGTGGTGGCCAATCGCAGTTGTGCTTGCGCTGGTGTCCCGGCGCGCAAGGGTGGTGCTCCTTGCTGCGGCCGTCATTCCTTCAATGTACGAGTGGTGGAAAAATCGACCGAGTATCGACCCGCTTCGTTACACCGCGCTTCGCGCGTTAGACGACGGCGCGTATGGGGTTGGCGTATGGAAAGGTGTGCTGCGCGAAAAAAGCGCTGATGCGCTTATGCCTGATTTGACGTCGTGGCCAAAGAGCGCGCGCTGAAGTTATTGCACTCCTCGCATACATCTTTTGGAATAACTCCCGCACGCATCAACCAACCAAACATGATGCAGCCCAAGCACACGGCAAATGCCGACTCTAAAAAGGCAGCGCCGACCAGGCCTGCAATTACAGCTCGCGCAGCAGTATCTGCGCCTGACAACATCAATACAGATGCGACGATTGTGAACGTTGCGCCCACACCCTGAGCAAATCGTTTTGGTGGTCCTGCAACAAAACGATGCTGCACATTGATGCGCGGAGTGATCACCTGCGTTGCTATTCGGCCTAGCGGGCTAAATTTTGGTCCGCTTGCTACTCGAGCGATGAATCCGTACGTGAGGGGAATAAGAATCCAGCCGTTTCCGGTGACAACAAAGAGTGCCCCCATCACTACCGCGCCTGCTGCAACGATGCGTGCGGATGTCTCATTGACGGGATTTGGGAAACCAAAGAATGAAGCCATATTTCCAGCCTAGGTGGCGATTGTTGACTTAACAAGTCGGGTTTAAGAACGGGCCCAGAATCGGGCAGATACCGTCAAGAGCAATGACTTTACGACTTACCGTTCGGCGCCAGGCATGGCTCGACCACGTGCGCGCTACTGCCAATGCCGCTGGCCAGATGGTGCCAGTTGTCAAAGGCAATGGATACGGATTCGGTCGACCAATTCTGATCGAGCAGGCAGTTGCGCTTGGACACGAAATTGCAGTGGGTACGGCGTACGAAGCGCGCGATGTTCCGTCCACGCACACGCCAATAGTGCTCACCCCCATTGGGATCGACCTCCCAACGACTCTGCCCGGCAATTCGGTGCTCACCGTGGGTTCGATTGAACACGTAACGACATTGCGCAACGCGGGCTGGACTGGCCGCGTCATGATCAAATTATTGTCGTCGGTGAAACGCTACGGAGTGTCGCCTGAACAACTTGATGAACTCATCCGTTGCATTGCCGATGCTCACATGCAGCACTACGGATGGTCGTTGCATCTTCCACTTGATGGAGACACGACGCAGCATCTCGCCGAGGCCTCTCACTGGATTGCACAACTACCCCAGCACTTACCGTTACACGTCAGCCACTTGAGCCCAGACTCAATCTCTGCACTGCGGGCAGCGCACCCAACACAAACCATTGTTGCGCGTTTGGGCACAACGTTGTGGTTGGGAGATAAATCAAACATGCATCTGGCTGCCGATGTACTTGCAGTACATCACGTCACCAGCGGCACGGCCGGCTACCGCAACACGGCGATTACTGCCGAAGGTGCGATTGTTGTCGTTGGTGCCGGCACGGCGCATGGTGTGATGCCACTTGCACACAATGCAAGCCCTTTCCACTTTGGTCGTCAGCGCATGCAGTTGCTCGAACCATCTCACATGCACACGAGCATGCTGCTCGTCCCCGCTGGAAACCCTCGCCCTGCAGTAGGTGACGTTGTCGATGTGCAGCAGCCATTGACGCGAGTTTTTGTAGACACCATTACCTGGAGTTAGTGGTGTCCACGCGAACGCCAACCCTGGATGTGGCGCGCGCAATTGCACTCATCGGCGTCGTCGTCATGAACTTCCACGCCTATCTCAACCCCAAAACGGCGTATTTCCAGGTGTCGCCTTCCATCTGGGACAGAGCGTTTAACCCACTCTCAGGGATTTTGACGTCGCGCTTTGCAGCGGCCTTCGTGCTGATTGCCGGTATCGGCGTAAGCCTGATGACAAACCGCGTGCGCGAAGCAGGCGGTGTTGAGGCAATTCATGCATCTCGTCTTGTGCTGCTTCGCCGCGGGTTCTTGCTCTACGTCGTTGGGTATGGCTTGCAATGGATTTGGCCCGGAACAATATTGTTCTACTACGGCGCCTATTTCATGCTTGCTTCATTCCTTTTGGCCAAGCGATCACAAGTTCTTGTTGCCATTGCGGCATTGTGCGTGGCAATTGCTGCAGCGCTCTCGGCTTGGCGCGCAAACGAAATGCTCGCTGGCAACCTCACCTCATGGTTGTCCCCCAACCCCAACACGCCACGCAACCTGCTCATTCGTACGTTTCTTGATTACACGCACCCCGTGTTTCCTTGGTTCGCATTTTTCTGCGTCGGAATGATCCTTGGCCGATCATGGGGCCGTTTTGCGCTGTACCGCATGCGGCTGCTCGGTATTTCCCTCGCGGTATTAGTAACTGCACATGGATTGCGCGCAGTACTCACACCAGAAAATACAACGACAACCTCGCAGTACTTGCGCAAAGCAATGGTGTCCACCCAACCATTCGACCGCGGTGCGTTGTACTTCGTCGGCACGTTAGCAACGGTGTTGTGCGCGATTGCATGCATTTCATGGGTGGTTGACTCTGCACCAACGCATTGGTTCACCGAATGGCTTGCTCGGGCGGGCCAAATGTCGCTCTCGATCTACCTTGCGCACGTTGTGTTTTTCAATCTTGTTGTCAATCGCCTGCACTGGGTGCGTTCAACCGGCCTCGACACTTCGCTCACCTTGAGCCTTGCGTTTTACGTTGTCGCTTTAACAACCGCTTCGTGGTGGGTGTCTCGTTATGGCCGGGGCCCAGCCGAACGTGCTTACCGATTCTTTGGTGGATGACATGCCAGACCGTTGGCACCCGCAGTTAGCAGAAGAAATCGCGAAACCTTATTGGCTGCAACTGCAGCACTTCGTTCACAGCGAGCGTGAACAGCACACTGTGTTTCCGCCAGCAGATCAAGTGTTTGCGGCACTACAACTGACTCCTTTCAATGATGTGCGTGTCGTCATTCTCGGCCAAGACCCGTATCACGGTGAAGGCCAGGCGCACGGTTTGGCCTTCTCGGTGCAAGACGGCGTTGCCATTCCACCTTCCTTGCGCAACATATTCAAAGAGTTGCATCAAGATCTTGGAATCGAGCCCTCGTCAAGTGGCAACTTGCAACATTGGGCGCAACAGGGCGTGCTGCTGTTGAACACCACGCTCACAGTTCGCGGTGGAATGGCCGCATCCCACCACGGGCACGGATGGGAGACCTTTACCGACGCAATCATCAGCTTGCTCAACTCAAGAACGGAACCAATTGTCTTTGTTCTTTGGGGCGCCCATGCACAACAGAAGCAGAGTCTGATTCAGTCGGCACGACACATAGTGATCACTTCTTCCCACCCTTCGCCGCTTGCGGCGCACCGCGGGTTTTTGGGGTCTCGCCCATTTTCGGCAATTAACTCGGCGCTCATCACCTATGGAAGTACGGCCATTGATTGGCAGCTACCAAACCGCCCAAATCGTGCGTAACATTTATGCACTGACAATGCAAAAAGATTAGGTTGGTTTCATGGGAACAGTGCGGCGAAGCGTGTTTATCGATTGCGATGCCGACTCTGTATGGAGTTTTGTTGGCGCACCAGAGCGGCTGCACGAATGGTTCCCCATTACGGCGTGCAAAGTTGAGGCGAATAAACGTTGGATCACGTTGGCGGCCGGCATTGTTTTTGAAGAAGACATCGTCACTCTCGACCACGACCTACGCCGATTTCAATACAAGATTGTCAACAATCCACTCATCACTTTCCATCTTGGAACCGTCGACGTGATTGCTGATGGCCCGAATCGCTGCATGCTCATGTACTCCACCGACATGGAGCCCGAGGTGTTGGCCCTTCCAATTGGCGGAGCAGCGGGCGTTGGATTAGCAAAAGTAAAAGAAATGTTTGACAGGAAGTAACCATGGGTCGCAAGATTCTGTTCATCACGACCGATCAGCAGCGTTACGACGCATTGGGCTGCAACGGTGGAACCGTCGCAAACACACCCGTCATTGATGCGCTCAGCAAATCGGGCATCACTTTCGACCGAGCCCACCCACAAAACGTTGTTTGCATGCCGTCTCGAAGCACCATGCTCACGGGGCAACATGTCAGCACACATGGTGTTTGGATGAATGGTGTTCCATTGCCGCAGGACGCACCAAGCATTGCAGCAGATTTGCGGAACGCCGGCTACTCCACCGCGCTCATTGGTAAAGCGCACTTCGAGCCACTGCTCGATCCTTTCCTTCGCTTCACCGAAAACCGTCTTGCTGGGGAAAAGCTGTTCACCGACAACCCGCACGACCCACATCGCGGCTTCGACCACATGGAACTTGCCACACATGGCGCAGCCGGCAACTTGCACTACTCGCAATACATCCGCGAAAATCACCCAGAACAAGCCGCCAACTACTACCGCGTACTTGATAACGAGTTACAAGTAAACGCGCAGGGTGGCGGCGATTCTGGCGCACCGCAGGTGCACGTCAACAACATCCCGCGCGAGTGGTATCACACCGAATGGGTTGCTCAACGCACGATTGCGTGGTTGCAATCGTTGCCCGACGACCAGGACTGGTTCTGCTGGATGAGTTTTCCCGACCCACACCACCCGTGGGACCCACCGGCAAGCGAGATGCACCGTGTGCGTTGGCAAGATCTGGATCTTCCCGAGGGATACATTGCAAACCCCTCCACCCGCGAGGCAGTACTAGACGACAAGTTGCGCCATTGGCGCGGATGGTACGACGGAACATTCGTTTCTAATTACGAGGCGCCTGCAAAGTGGGTGCCCGCAACACTTACAACCGATCAAGTGCGCGAAGTCAATGCGTACACGCATGTTGAAAATGAACTAATCGACGAAGCAATCGGCACGGTGATGAAAGCAATCGATTCGCGTGGCTGGGGCAACGACGTCGACGTGTTGTACACCACAGATCACGGCGAATTTCAGGGCGACTTTGGTTTGCTTTTCAAAGGCCCGTATCACGTCGATGCACTCATGCGCCTGCCGCTTATTTGGCGCCCCGCACCCAATGCGGCAGTTGCGCCTGCCCGAGTTGCCGCGCCTGTTGGCCTTGTTTCACTTGCCGCCACATTTGCTCACATCGCAGGCCTGCCACAACCAACATATGTAGAGGCACCGCGCTTGCCGCAAAACGACACGGAAGCAACAGTGCTCGGCCATGAACGCGTGCTGACCGAATGGGACAGCGTGTTGTTTGGAAAGATTGTGCACCTTCGAACTATCTGCCGAGACAATTGGGTGTGCACTGCGGCGTTGCCAGGATCTCTCAACACAACAGGTGACGGCGAACTGTACGACCTGACCCACGACCCACTGCAACACGTCAATAGATGGGACGACCCCGCAGCCCGCGCCATGCGCGACGATTTGCTTTCGGATATGTGGGCAAACCTGCCGAAAACTGTTCTTCCGCTTCGAACGATGGACGCGCCAGTTTAAATCTGTTGTTTACAACGCAGGAATTTGTTGCGTGATGCAGTGAATGCCACCGCCGCCGTAGGCAAGTATCCCCCCGATGTCGAGCCCAACAACTTCGCGATTGGGAATGAACTCACCGATCAGTGCTAGTACATCATCGTCGGCGGCGTGGCCACAGACGGGAACGATGACCGCACCGTTCACTAAGTAAAAGTTGAGGTAAGGCACTTGCACCGTTTTGCCGCCGAATTGAACGACGGGCAAAACAGGCACCTCTTTGATCACCAAGTTGTGCTGTTCGGCAACGCGTCGATTCTCGGCAAGTAGGCCGAAGTCGGGAGTGGATGGGTCATCACAACCTTGCAACACGATTGTCTGCGGCGCAACAAAACATGCGACGTTGTCAACATGGCCGTCGGTATCGTCGTCCATTGACAGGCCATGTGGCAGCCAAACAATCTCGTTTGCTCCCAGCTCTTGCTGCAACATGGATGCAATCGCTTCTTTCGACAGGGTCGGGTTGCGGTTCGGGTTCAAGAGACACTGCTCTGTAGTTGCAAGCACTCCCTCGCCATCGACGGTTATCGACCCGCCTTCAAAAACCATGTTGATGTCGCGCACTTCGTGGCCCGCCAAATTCGCCCACTTTTTTGCAACAGCAGCATCTTTATCAAACGGTGGAAACTTCTCGCCCCACCCGTTGAAAACCCAGTTGCCAGCAATTCGCTTCTCACCATCAAACACATAGATCGGCCCAGAGTCGCGGAACCACGAGTCGTCAATGGGTAGCGCAACGACATCCACCGTGTCGCCGCACAGCAGCTTGGCGCGCTCAACGTCTGCCTCGTTAGCGATCATGGTTACCGGTTCGAATGCGGAGATTGTTCGGGCGAGTGCGGCGTGCGCCATGCGCGCGTCGCCCATCCTGTCGTTATACAGATCTGCCCGAGAAGGCCAACAAATAACTGTTCGCTCGTGGCGAGCAAACTCGCCTGGCATTTTCATGCAATGTCACCGTCAAGCGTCACGAGTGGAAAGTACAACTCGGGACGACGATCGCGGAACAAGCCCCATGCATTGCGCATCGTGCGCAATTGCTCACGGTCGAAGGATGCAATCAAAACCGTCTCTTCTTCACGATTTGCCTCTGCAACTTTCGCACCAGTGGCATCGGCAATAAATGAAGAGCCGTAGAACGTGATCTCGTTATTCACCCCCACTTCAAGACCGGTGCGATTTGCTGCAACAAGCGGCATTACATTTGCGCCGGCATGCCCTTGCATCACCCGTTGCCAATGCCCCGACGAGTCCCACGATGGGTTTGGCGGTTCGCTTCCAATCGCCGTCGGATAGAGCAATACTTCCGCACCGAGTAACGCCATTGAGCGGGCAGTTTCTGGAAACCATTGATCCCAACAAATGCCAACGCCGATTACACCGTGCATTGTCTCCCACACTCGGAAGCCTGTGTCCCCCGGGCTGAAGTAATACTTTTCGGTATAGCCAGGGCCATCAGGAATGTGGCTCTTGCGATATATGCCAAGCATCGAGCCGTCTGCATCGACAATGGCAACCGTGTTGAACAACACATTGTTGGAACGTTCGAACACACTAATTGGGAGTACCACCGAAAGTTCTTGAGCAACTTGTTGAAAGTGAGCAATTGTTGGATGACCATCGATGGGCCGCGCACGCTCCAGATCCTCGACGCGTTGGTCTTTGCAGAAGTAATGACTTTCAAACAACTCTGGAATCAAAATGATTTGAGCACCTTGCTTAGCCGCCGCGCGTACCAGTCGCTCGGCGGTTGCAACATTTGTGGCCACATCATCGGCCATCGACATTTGAATCGCGGCAACCGTCATTGTTGTCATGTCGCGCCCTTCTATCGACTTGTTGTCAGCCCAGCGCGGCAGTAATTGCAGCAATTACTTCGGGGGCGTTTGGTTCGGTCTTCGGGTGGAAGCGAGCAACAACCTTGCCACTGCGATCTACAACGAACTTCTCAAAGTTCCAGCGGATGTCGCCTGCGTAGCCTTCTGCGTCCTGCGTATCAACCAAGGCGCTATACAACGGATGCCGTGCTTCGCCATTGACATCCACCTTTTCGCTCATCGGAAAATCTATTCCGTATGTTGTCGAGCAAAATTCCTCAATTTCGGCTGCAGTACCTGGTTCCTGGCCCATGAACTGATTGCAAGGAACCCCAATCACAGTAAAACCCTTTGCCGACAAGTCGGTTTGCAGAGCTTGCAGTGCCGTGTACTGCGGCGTGAGCCCACATTTTGATGCCACATTTACTACGAGTGTTACTTTGCCTTGCGCGTCGGCAAACGGGCTACCCGAACCCGATAGTCGAGAAATTGGTGTTTCATAGATTGACATTGTGCGCTCCTTGGCATCGTGCGGCGCGATTGCGCTTCGGGTTTGATGGTAACGGAATGCAGACCACCTGCTACACAAGATGCATGGCAAATAGCTTTGACGCGTCGTACTACAAGCGCTTCTACTCCAGCACCCCGGTGCATAGCCGCAAGAAAGTTGCCTTGCTTGCAGACGCCGTGCACAACATGTGCGCATGGTGGGATGTTCCCGTTCGGTCCGTTCTGGATGTTGGTGCAGGGCTTGGGTACTGGCGCGACTGGTATGCAACAAACCATCCCAAGGTTCGTCGTTTGTCTGTGGATATCAGCGAGCATGCCTGCGAGAAGTACGACCACGAACAACGCGACATCTCGAAGTGGGCACCCGAACGTAAATTCGATCTGGTTGTTTGCCATGGAGTGCTGCAATACCCAACGGCCAAAGACGCCGATGCTGCAATCAAGAACTTGGCTAAAGCAACGCGAAATGTTTTGTACCTGGAGGTGCCAACCGCTTCAGACTTACGCAATGTCGTTGACAAAAAGGCGACAGACCTCAATGTTCACGCGCGAAGCGGTGATTGGTATCGAAAGCGACTGGAGAAATACTTCGTGCAAGCGGGTGCTGGCTTGTGGGTAGCGCGTTCGAGCGATGCTCTGCTCTACGAATTAGAGCGCACGAAAAAGTAACAGGCGTTATTTACGCTTGTTGATTGCCGCCCACACGCCGGTTGTGCACGCAGCGGCAAGCAAAGCCTTGATCACGTCGCCAACCAGAAACGGCGCAACGCCCAATGCAATGGCGTTGGTCTCACCAGTTGCGAAGCCAATGTTCAGATATGTCGTCAGCCAGGCGGCGCCGCAGGTGTAAATCAACGTTGAACCCAACAACATTGCTGGGAGCGACGTGGCGAAATTGCGGTCTTGCTTCTTTTCAGCAAGGTATCCGATTGCTCCAGCAGCAACGATGAACCCCACGAGGTACCCAAGCGTTGCGCCAGTGCCAGACTTCCAACCGCCCGCGCCTCCGGAGTAAAACGGCAAACCAGTTAGGCCAGCCATCCAGTAGACCGATTGGCTTAGTGCGCCACGGCGCATGCCGAGAACGGCGCCCGACAACAAGACGGCGAATGTTTGGCCAGTAAGTGGAACTGGGGTGAACCCAAGTTGAATCTCGATCTGTGCGGCAGCCGCAGTAAGCAATGCAAAGCCAACGACGAGCAGTGCGTCACGGACAATCGCACGCACCCGTGTGGTTGGTTGAACAATCAAATCTGCAAGAACTCGCTGTGGCGCAATGGTCAGTGAAGTTGTCATAGGCAGAAACGATAGTTCCAACACCGCCTGAAAATGCCATTTGATGCCTAGCCTTTATTCATGGAATTAGGCGTTGGCGAAGCATTTGCTCTAGCCGACAATGCCGCCGCCACAATCCGTGGTGCATTCGGCCCAAATCACGAGGTGCTCGTGGTGCTTGGTTCTGGTTGGTCAGAATCGGTGCCTGCACTCGAGGCACTCTCCTCTGCACCCGTACAGACCATGGACGTTGGTGATATCCCCGGCTTCAAGAAGCCAACGGCGCTCGGTCATGGCGGGGCCTTGAAATCAATTTGCATTGGTGATTCACGGATGCTGTTACTAACGGGACGAACACACTTATATGAGGGTCGAGGGGTGCATGCCGTTGTGCACGGAGTTCGTGCTGCTTACGCACTTGGCTGCCGCACTGTTGTTTTAACTAACGGTGCTGGGTGCCTGCGCACAGAATGGCCTGTGGGTACACCGGTGGTCATTCGCGATCACATCAATCTCACCGCGCACTCTCCGCTCACTGGCGACAATGCCCCAGCGCCGCTTGCCGGTCGGTTCGTCGACTTGACCGACGCATACAACGAATCGTTACGTGCTCTTGTTCGTTCGGTCGAGCCAGACATTAAAGAAGCTGTCTATTTGGGTTTGCACGGCCCACATTTTGAAACACCCGCAGAAATTCGGATGGCGACAACCTTCGGCGCAGACATGGTTGGAATGTCTACTGTGCTTGAAACAATTGCCGCCCGACATTTGGGCATGAATGTCTTGGCGCTATCGCTTGCCACCAACCTTGCGTCTGGGCTGAGTGGCAACAAGCTGTCCGGAGAAGAAGTCATTCAAGTTGGCAAAGATTCATCCAAAAAAGTTGGCGACCTATTAAGCCGAATTTTGATTGCATTCGACCAGCGAAAGGGTGAAATAGCTTCATGAGTAGCGACATGCTTG
>LIAZ01000032.1 GCA_001438985.1 Acidimicrobium sp. BACL17 MAG-120823-bin42
TGTGGGGGTGCGTGACATTTTGTTAAGCCTAGTTCTCGTCAATCAGTTCCTGCAGGAACGACACGAGATAATCGACCACGCCGTTGTCGATCTGTTTCGTATTCTGCGAGCGGGCAAGCGTGACCGTGAGCTGCTTTGTTTGCTCATTCCAGTCACTGCTTTTTGCCAGTCGTGTTAGCCGCATCTGTTGACTTGCTTTCAGCGACAACGGCAGCATTTTTGCGCGGCCATCGGCCACAACGAGTTCGCGTAATCCAACGCGGTGACACTCGGCTCGTAGTTCACCTACTGTGATCAGCGCAAGAGCCGGCTCGGGAAGTGGGCCATAGCGGTCGATCCATTCGTTGCGGATGTCTGCCACATCGGCATGAGTGGTGACGGCTGCGAGACGTCGATAGGCATCAAGACGCGACTCTTCTTTGGACACATAATCGGTGGGGAGATAGGCGTTTGTTGCAACATCGAGTTTGAGTTCGGGAACAATTGGCGCAACTTCTTCACCCTTCATTTCCGAAACCGCTTCGGTCACCAATTGGCAATACAGGTCGTAGCCAACTGCTGCAATGTGTCCGCTTTGTGCTTCGCCCAACAGGTTTCCTGCGCCACGAATTTCTAAGTCGCGCATCGCGATCTTGAAGCCACTTCCCAGTTCGGTTGCCTCGCCGATTGTTTTTAGGCGTTCGTATGCATCCTCGGAAAGAACTTTGTTGCGCGGGTAGAAAAGATAGGCATAAGCGCGAGATCCGCTGCGACCAACGCGGCCTCTGATCTGATGTAACTGTCCTAGCCCGAGTAAATCTGCACGCTCTACGACCAACGTATTCACGGTTGGCATGTCGATGCCGCTTTCGATGATGGTGGTGCACACCAAGACATCAAACTTGCCTTCCCAGAAGTCGATGACAACTTGTTCGAGTCGGCCTTCATCCATCTGGCCATGTGCAACTGCGATCCGTGCCTCGGGAGCAAGCTCGCGCAACTCTTGTGCTCGTTGTTCGATACTGGCCACTCGGTTGTGCACCCAGAACACTTGGCCATCGCGCAGTAACTCACGGCGGATTGCTTCGGTAGCAACACGGTCGTCTTCTTCGCCAACAAAGGTGAGGATGGGCTGGCGATCGGCTGGAGGTGTTTGCAGCAAAGAGAGATCGCGAATTCCAACGAGGCTCATCTCGAGGGTGCGCGGAATTGGGGTAGCAGTCAGTGTGAGCACGTCAACATTGGTCTTGAGTTTCTTCATTGACTCTTTATGCGAAACACCAAACCGTTGTTCTTCGTCAACAACAAGCAACCCGAGATCTTTAAAGTTGACACCCTCTTGCAGCAGTCGGTGAGTGCCAATGACGCAATCGATCTCGCCACTTGCAACACCGGCAAGCACCTTCTTTGCTTGGGCATTAGTTAAAAAGCGTGAAAGTGATTCGACGCGAATGGGGTAGCCCTGAAACCGATCAGCAAATGTATTTGCATGCTGTGATGCCAGCAATGTTGTGGGAACCAGAACTGCAACTTGCTTGCCATCTTGAATGGCTTTAAAGGCAGCCCGTACTGCAACTTCGGTTTTACCGAACCCAACATCGCCACACACCAAGCGATCCATCGGAACATTGCGCTCCATGTCGCCTTTGACAGATTCGATTGCGGTTCGTTGGTCGGGGGTTTCGACAAACGGGAATGCGCCTTCCATTTCGTGTTGCCATGGTGTGTCCTGGCCGAATGCATGGCCTACGGCATTGATGCGCTTCTGGTACAACACCACGAGTTCCTGAGCAATTTCACGCACTGCCGAGCGAACGCGTTGTTTGGCGCGTGCAAAATCGCTGCCACCCAAGCGATGCAATGTGGGTGACTCGCCACCAACATATTGTCGAACTGCATCAATGTGATCGGTGGGCACATACAACTTGTCGCCGTCTTTATAGGCAAGAAGCAAATAGTCGCGCTCTGATCCGCCAATGGTGCGCTTCACCATTCCTTCGTATTTGCCAACACCGTGATAGTGGTGCACCACGTAGTCGCCGGGTTTGAGGTCTTGAAACACCGATGTGGTGTCTCGTTTGCGAACACGTGGTTGGCGGTGTGTGCGGCGTCGGCCAGTGAGGTCGGTTTCTGCGATTACCGCCAATTTCACTTGGGGTAGCGAAAATCCGTTATGGAGCGGAGCAACGACAATGGTGGTTCCTGGTGCAGTGAGGTCGGCTTCTTGGTGTTCGCTCAGATCGCGTAGCGCTACTCCATGCTGCGAGAACACTTCAGCAAGTCGTTTCGCCGAACTCGTTCCCTCTGCGGCAATGACCACCGTCCACTTGTCGGAAATCAGTTGTTGCACGCGAAGTGCCGTTGCCTCTGCATCACCAGAAGCAGGACCCCATCCAGTCGATTGAACCGTTGGTGCATCGAGGGCTTCAAAGGGAAGCGAAAGTGTCAGTGCATTGAGCGACTGCGAAGGCCCGAAAAGTCGGTCGATATCGAGATGTAGTCGTGGGAATGTTTTCTCGGCATCGCGCGCCCACGTTGATGCCAATGCTCGTGCTAAGTCGTCTTCTTCTGCAAGCAAATCGGCTGCTCGATCGCGCATCCGTTTTGGATCAACAAAAATAAGTTCGCTTGCTGGCGGCAACACATCGGTGATGAGTTGCTCGTGATCAATGAGCCACGGAAGCCAACTCTCCATACCGTCAAAATTTGCGCCTTCGGCAAGCCTGTCCCATTGTTCGCGTCCCCATGGTTCACTTGCCACAAGTGATCGAGCGCGATCACGCACTGCTTCGTCGAGTTGCAGTTCGCGTGCCGGAAAAATGTGCGTACGTGCAAGATCGTCGGTGCTGCGCTGATCATTGACATTGAACGTGGTGAGACGGTCGACTTCATCGCCCCACAAGTCGATGCGAATAGGAGTGTCTGCGGTGCTGGGGAACACGTCGATGATTGAGCCGCGTCGTGCAACTTCGC
Organism: Acidimicrobium sp. BACL17 MAG-120823-bin42; assembly: GCA_001438985.1. Taxonomy (GTDB): domain Bacteria; phylum Actinomycetota; class Acidimicrobiia; order Acidimicrobiales; family Ilumatobacteraceae; genus UBA3006. The sequence goes on from LIAZ01000032.1 coordinate 2,953, forward strand.
CGCGATGCTCCACAATTTCTTCGCGGCGATATCCGTCATGCACCAATTTGGCAAGTAACTGTTCGGAATCAATGTCATCACCAGGCGCAATGGTGATGGGTTGCAGTGTTGTTGCGCCAGGGCCAAGTTTTTGCAGCAGTGCACGAACTGAACCAATCACGATCTGAGGCGGATTGTCGCTTCGTAACCGCCACAACACATGAAGGCGGCGACCCATGGTTTCCACACTTGGGCTGACACGCTCGAATGGCAGCGTTTCCCATGCCGGAAACAACAGCGCGCTTTCTGCTCCAAGAAACTGCACGATGTCGTCGTGTAGCAGTTGTGCAGCGGTGCCAGTTGGAGCAGCAACGATCAGCGTTGAGCCGGGCGACCGTGCGCTCAGTGCAGCAATGATTGCGGCTCGTGCCTGCTCGGAGCATGCCAGTACCGAGTTACGGCCACCGATTGCAGCAAGTGCGGGCTCCTGAGAAGCGCGCAGCGCGATGTCGTGCAACAACATGGGTATCGCGACTATCGGCCGTTGATCTGTTGCATTGCGGCCTGTGCACCTTGGGCAAGAATCAACGCAACAGCATCGGCAGCAACCCCAACAGCAATATCAAGCACGGTGCGTTCGTTAGCGGGCACACGCGAGAGCACGTGATCTGCACCATCTTCTTTCGATGGAGGCTTACCAACTCCGATGCGCACGCGAACAAAATCTTGTGTCTTGAGATGCGATGAAATGCTGCGCAAACCGTTGTGTCCTGCGAGGCCGCCACCAATCTTTATTTTGACGACACCAGGTTCGAGATCAAGTTCGTCATGAACCACGATGATGTGTGTTGCATCATCGATTGCATAGCGGCGAGCCAGAGGGCCAACTGCATTGCCTGACTCGTTCATAAATGTGGTGGGCATGGCCAATACAAATCGTTGGCCATCGTTGTTTATCTCGGCAACGACTGCGCGGTCACGCGACGACTTCAATGATGCATTGAAACGCGTAGCAAGCAATTCGATGGCGTCAAAACCAACGTTGTGTCGACTGCCTTCGTACTTTCGACCGGGGTTACCTACGCCTACAACGAGCGCGCTGTAGGGAGTACCTCGCCGCTCGTGTCGCTCACCGCGACCGAACAGCGCCATACGAGTTAGGAAGCGGCTGGCTTGTCGCCGGCAGCAGGAGCACCGGCTGCCGGAGCTTCACCAGCTTCGGCTTCACCAGCAACAGCGACTGGCTTATCAACTTGTGTGCTGGTTACCAATACGGTGACGACAACCAAGTCTGGGTCGGACACTGCGGTAACACCTGCTGGCAACGTGATGTCTTCCATGCGGATAATCGTGTTCATGTTCATGTCGGTGACATCGATCACGATTTCGTTTGGAATGTTGTTTGCTGCTGCACGAATTTCAATGCGGTCAACTGCTGGGTCAACAAGTCCACCTTCTTGAACAACTGCTTTTGCTGTTCCGGTGAGGTGAATTGGTACCGACATCACGATTTCTTTCGAGAGGTCAATCTGCATGAAGTCAACATGGCTGACGTTGCGCTTCACTGGGTCGCGCTGCATGTCTTTAACAATTGCTGGGAACTTCTTGTCATCAACAACCAATTCGAGAATGGTGTTGGTTCCTGCTGGGCCCGATAATGCAATGCGCAAATCGCGTCGCTCAACAGTGATGGACACGGGTGTCATGCCTGCTCCGTAGATGACCGCAGGGATGTGGTCGGCTCCGCGCAAACGACGTGACTCTGGGCTTCCAGTCGTGCGGCCAACGTTGGTCTTCAATGTGGTGGTCATGTTCGAAACTCCGTACTTACGTAGTGAAAATCAGCAGATACAACGGCTGGTCAGTGTACAGCCGCCTAGGCCCCATCCGAGCAGGCGATTAAGACTGGTTTTCGCCGTCGAATAGGTCGCTGACGCTGGTTTCGTCGAAGACCGCAGACAGCGCATCGGCAAGGATTTTGGCTACCGAGAGCACTTCGATCTTGGCAATGCGCTTTTCTTCTGGCAACGGCAATGTGTTGGTCAGGACCACGCGGGTGATGGGCGAGTTCTCGAGGCGCTCGATTGCTGGGCCAGAAAGTACGCCGTGTGTGGCCATTGCCCACACTTCTTTGGCGCCACGGTTTATCAGCAATTCGGCAGCACTGACAATGGTTCCGCCGGTGTCAATCATGTCGTCGGTGAGGATGCACAAGCGTCCTTCAACTTCGCCGATTACTTCTTTAGCAACAGCAACGTTGGCGGTGTTCTTCGGACGACGCTTGTTGATGAATGCAACGTCTGCATTCATATCGGCAAGGTGCTGAGCAAAACGCTCGGCAACTTTTACGCGGCCAGCATCTGGCGAAACAATCACGACGCCGTCGCGCGCGTTTGAGCGAACATACTTTTCGAGAACCGGAATTGCCGTGAGGTGATCAACTGGTCCTTCGAAGAATCCTTGAATCTGGCCGCTATGCAAGTCGATGGAAACCATGCGCTTCGAACCAGCAGCCTTGAACATGTCGGCAATGAGGCGAGCAGTGATTGGCTCGCGACCTTCTGCCTTGCGGTCTTGACGGGCGTAACCGTAAAACGGGCATACAGCAGTGACGCGCTTGGCCGATGCGCGATACGCGGCATCAATCATGATCAGCTGTTCCATGATGGAGTCGTTCACGCTGCGACCATCGTGTCCGCAATGTGTTTGCATAATGAACACATCACCTCCGCGAACTGATTCGCCAAAACGTGGACGTAATTCGCCGTTTGCAAACTCGATGATGTTTGCTTCACCCAATTGCACTTCAAGATGTTGTGCTACTTCTTCTGCGAGTGCTGGATGAGTGCGTCCTGTGTACAACGCCATCCGTTTTGTGGTGACCTTGTCAATTGTTTTGTTCACGAGGCCCCCTCAAGAAATATGTCGGCAATTTCATGTGCCAGCATAGATCGCGAGGCCGATTCGGCTTTCTTCGCAATGCTTCACGAGTTCCGGGGAGAGGACTCGAACCCCTATATACGGGACCAAAACCCGTTGTCCTGCCATTGAACGACCCCGGAGAGACGGCAATACGGTACTCAATCTAATTGCCGTTTGCTGATTTGGTCACTATTCCCGCTAGCGTGTCGTCCGCTATGGGTTCACTTGTAAAACGTCGTCGTAAGCGGATGCGCAAAAAGAAGCACAAGAAGATGCTTCGTCGCACCCGTCACCAGCGCCGCAAGTAACCCAGTTTTTGCCCCTCGCCTGTGATTTACACCGAGCGAGTATGGGTGACAACGACGGTTGCTTCGCTTAACGCTTCATGAATGCGTGGATGCGCACCGTCTAACCACCAAGTAGCTCCGCTTCCTGCCAGCACGGGCGTCTGCCCACTGGCCTCACGAATTCGATCCCGCCAGAGGGCTAATCGTGGCTCAACTGCAATTGCTGCGGGTTCTAAATCGTTTGGACCGTCGTGGGTTGCAGAAAGTGAATCGAATGCTGCATACACGGCGGGTGTTGGCACACCAAAGGGTGGGACAATCAGCGTGATGTCGCGTGGAACGTGGGGCAATGGCTCAAGAATTTCGCCGATACCAGTAACGCGAGCGCGGCCACCGTGAATACAGAACGCAATGTCGGCACCGAGTCGCGAAGCGGCAACAAGATCGGTGTAACCCGCCCAACGAAGCACTGCGGCTGCATCAGATGACCCGCCACCTAGGCCGCCACCGTGGGGAATGTGTTTCTCGATGTGAATATGGGCAGTTTTTCCTGCATGTTGCAATGCACGCAACACAAGATTGTTTTCGTCTGTTGGAACACCATCGGCAAATGGGCCACTGACCGACATTCCGGTTTCGTCTTCAGTAATGGTCAGCACATCGTGCAACTGAAGTGACACCATTTCGGCGTCAATGAGATGAAAGCCATCGTTACGCACACCAGTGACTCGGAGCGACAGTGTGAGTTTTGCTGGAGCAATAACGATGGTCATGGGTTTATGCCTCTTGAGTTGCGATACACAGTCTGCCCCATGCCGCAACGTCGAGTTCTTCTGCGCGCGACTCTGGCGAAACTCCAGCAGCGACAAATTGTGTTGGAGTCACCATTGTCGATAAACAGCGGCGCAACATTTTGCGTCGTTGTCCAAACCCAGTGCGCACAAGTGCAAACAGTTTCTGTGGGTCGACACCCTCAACGGCGGGAACTGCCTTGCGGCGGATATCAACCATTGCTGACGACACATTTGGTTTTGGCAGAAACACCGTTGCAGGAATATCGGCAGCGATATAGGCATCGGCCCAGTAGGCGATTTTTACACTGACGGCCCCGTATGCGGGGGTGCGTGGTTTGGCCACGAAACGTTCGGCGACTTCTTTTTGCACCATCACCAACAGGTGGTCTACGGCTGGCGCGCCATCGAGCAAGTCGGCAACCAGTGGTGTGGCCACGTTGTAGGGAAGGTTGGCAATGACATGCCATTTGGCAGAGCGCGCAACAAGTGGACGCCAATCCAAATGCATCGCATCGACGTGAATTACTTCAACGTTTGGTAGGTGTTTTACAACATCGCGCAACACTTCGACAACACCATTGTCAATTTCAACGGCCACGATGTGCGCACCCGTTTCGGCGAGAGCCAACGTGAGCGAACCAAGACCTGCACCAATTTCAAGAACGTAATCAGCGGGGCCGATGTTTGCGAGGCGAGCAATCTTGCGCACGGTATTTGGGTCGACAAGAAAGTTTTGACCAAATGCTCGCCGAGGGGCGAGACCGTGTTGCGAAAGCAGTTGCGAAATGTCGTTGTGTGAGTGCGTCACCAGGTGATCTTTACGGGAATTGGCGCATCAATGAGATCTGCAAGCTGAGTGAATTGCGATGAATGCATTTGCAATGTGACACCAGCCGGGACATTGACACCAAATGCACTCGTGCATGTAACGGAACGCCCATTGTTGGTATTGGTGATGGTCAACTGAACTCCCACGGGGGTCATGGGTGAAAAGCACACAGGTCGCGATGAATAGCCGTATTCCGTGAACGTTGCTTTGCCCGCTAGAGAGTTTCCACCAGATGATGGGTAGGCAACTGCTGCCGACCCAATGGGTGCGATAGGTGGCGGACCGCCAAGGATGACCGACTCGGGGATATCCACTTCGACGACAGGTGGAATGGTGGTTGTGGTAGTTGTGGTTGCACTTGAGCCACCAGCACCCACGCCAAAAGAAATAACGGTGAGCGCCATCAGTGTGAAGACGGCCAACGCCCCAATTCGACGACGTTCGTAAACCGATAGAACCACTGGCTAAACGCTACGGAGCAATGCCAGGAAACGCAAGGCATGCATTGCGCGTGGTGTGTTGAGCAAATTGGGCAACAGCCTGTCCACGCAGGTCGGCGATGTATGTGCCAACAATTGGCACGAGCGCTGGTTGATTTGGTTTTCCGCGATGTGGAATTGGTGCAAGGAACGGTGCATCGGTTTCGAGCAACACGTGATCAATCGGACACCATTGCGCTGCCCGGCGAACATCATCAGCGGATTTAAACGTGACGATGCCACTAAACGACAGATATGCACCACGCTCAACGCAAGCGCGGGCCTCGGCTTCGTCGCCGGTGAAGCAATGGAAAATGGTTCGCTCTGGCATGCCCTCGGCATCCAACACATCAAATGTGTCTTGCCATGCATTACGCGTGTGAATCACCAGCGGCAGATCGTGTTCGTGTGCTAATTGAATTTGTGCGGCAAATACTTCACGTTGCACATTGCGGTCGGAGTGGTCGTAGTAATAGTCAAGACCGCATTCGCCAATACCGACAACCTTTTTTGCGCCAATGAATGGTGTGACGGTATCGAGACCATTCTTGGCATCGTGTGGATGTAAGCCAACCGTTGCCCACACGTTGTCGTGCTGTGCAGCAATTGCAATGGCTTGTTGTGTGGTGTCGGCATCGGTGCCGATCACAATCATCTTGCTGACGCCAACTTCGCGCGCTGCAGAAATTGCATCTACTTGTCCGCCAGGAATGTTCTCTTCGTACACATGGCAATGGGTGTCGATCCACTCAAGTGTTGTGCTCATATGAATCGAATCTAAACCGTCAGTCGGGGGAACAATGGCTGGCCCTTCACGACCTGGGTGCCACCTGTGTATTGACCCCACTTGGTGTCTGCGTTAATTCGTAAGTCGGTGATGTTGCCAGAAAGGCCGATGCGATTCCAGATTTCTTGTGTGGTGGTGGGTAGTGCAGGGTTAGCCAAAATGGTGACGATGCGCAGTGCTTCAAGTGCATCGCCCATCACCGTGTTCACTGCATCGCCTGGTTCCATCTTCCATGGTTCGTTGTCTTCGAGGTATGAATTAGTTGCACTAATCAGTTTCCATGTTGCTTCAAGTGCCTTACTTGGTTGCACCGAAGCCCACGCTTGTGACGTTTCGGCAACTGCTGTTGCTGCAATTTCTGCAAGGGGACTGTTTGCGGATGACGCAGGGCCAATGCCGCCACACTTCTTTTCAACAACTGTTGCAACTCGCGCAGCCAAGTTGCCCAAGTTGTTTGCCAAATCGCTGTTAAATCGCTTGATCAATCCTTCATCGCTGAAGTCGCCATCGTTGCCATATGTCGTTTCGGCCAACACGTAGTAACGGAAGCCATCAACACCAACAACATCAATCAGGTCGAGCGGGTTCACCACATTGCCCGTGGTTTTGCTCATCTTTTCGCCATCAACAAGCAGCCAGCCACCAACAGCCCAGCCCTTTGGTGGTTCGATTCCTGCGCTCATCAACATTGCTGGCCAGTACACACAGTGAAAACGAATGATGTCTTTGCCAATGAAGTGGTAATCAACAGGCCAGTTTTCGGCAAATGCGGTGTCGTCAGTGCCGTAACCAACTGCGGTGATGTAGTTGGCAAGGGCGTCGAACCACACGTACGCAACGTGTGATGGATCCCATGGAAGTGGGATTCCCCATGTGAGGGTTTTGCGGCTAACCGAGAAGTCGTGCAATCCGCCCTTAATAAAACCAATCACTTCGTTCATGCGGAAGCCTGGAGTAATCGCATTTGGGTGATCTGCATACCACTTCAACAAGCGATCTTCGAATCGTGACAGACGGAAGAAATAGTTTTCTTCTTCGA
>LIAZ01000033.1 GCA_001438985.1 Acidimicrobium sp. BACL17 MAG-120823-bin42
CCCCATTGATCAGAGCCACCCATTTGCATTTCACAATCAAGATGTTCACACAAATGACGAAAATCATTTGCCTGCAACAACATGTAGCTGAACTCGGTGAACGACAAACCATTGCCATCACTAATCCGAGTTTTCACTGAATCTTTAGCCATCATCTGATTAACGGTGATGTACTTGCCTACATCACGCAAAAAATCGAGTACGGGAACATCCTTCGTCCACGTTGCATTGTCTACCAACACTGCTTTGTTCGCACCAGCATCAAAATTGAGAATGCGTTCAAGTTGACCCTTAATGCATGACACGTTGTGAGCCAATGTGTCGGCATCGAGCAAGTTTCGCTCCTCGCTGCGACCTGAAGGATCTCCCACCATTCCCGTGGCTCCACCCGCAAGAACGACAGGCCGATGTCCCAGCATCTGAAAACGACGCAAGCAAATTTGTCCAAGCAAGTTACCTACATGCAGCGAGTCTGAAGTTGGGTCAAACCCCACATATGCAGACATCTGCGAGGTGGTGCTGCGTTTCGTGAGCTCGGCACGGTCCGTTGAGTCATGGATGAGTCCGCGCGAAGCAAACTCTTGCACTACATCACCGAATTGAGCCATACCTAGACTTTAGATCGCAAGTGATGTGCGAAGTGATGCAATAACTAAGGCAAAACGTGTGCGTTGATCTTGTGCTGCTTGTGGACCAGCAGCACCTGGGGATGAACGCAACTGCACTCCCACCCCAGATCCGATCAATTGCTGTGCGTCTGCATCGAAATGAGGCGAAGTTGCTATCAGTTGTTGCAACGATTGCGAACCCGACAACGCCTCTTGCACAAGTGCTCCGACTACAGCATGTGCTTGCCTAAATGGCACTCCTTTACGCACGAGATACTCTGCCAAATCGGTCGCGGCAAGTGATTGCACATCGGCCGCTGCACGCATGCGATCAGCGTTGAATGTTGCCGTATTGATCATGCCAGTGAGTGCACTAACCGCCAGACACACCTGATCGTATGAATCGAACAAAGGCTCTTTGTCCTCTTGGAGATCACGGTTGTAGGCAAGCGGCAGTCCCTTCAACGTTGTCAACAGGCCTGTTAGGTTGCCGATCAGACGACCTGCTTTACCCCTCGCCAACTCGGCGATATCAGCGTTCTTCTTTTGCGGAAGCATCGATGATCCTGTGGCATAGCGGTCGTCGAGGGTCGCAAAGCCAAACTCTTCTGACGTCCACAGCACCCACTCCTCACCCATTCGAGACAGATGGGTTCCGATAAGTGCAAGATCGAACAGGGCTTCGGCAACAAAGTCTCTGTCTGACACGGCGTCTAGCGAATTGGAGAAACGTTCCGCGAAACCCATTTCGCGAGCGGTGAAATCGGGGTCAAGAGGAAGCGAGGAACCTGCAAGCGCTCCAGCGCCAAGCGGGGAAACATCGGTGCGCTTGACCGTGTTCAGCAAGCGATCGATATCTCGCGTAAATGCCCACGCATGCGCCATGAGATGGTGCGCAAGCAACACAGGCTGAGCGCGTTGTACATGGGTGTAACCAGGCAGGTACACGCCATCAGCACCCCAACCAGCAATTTCTGCACGTGCAGACAGCACTTCGCACAAGTCAACCAAACGGGTTGCCAACAGTATTAACTCACGTTTTGTCCATAACCGCAACGCTGTAACGCACTGATCGTTGCGACTGCGCCCGGTATGCACCTTTCCGCCAACAGGGCCTGCGATTTGAGTAACACGACGTTCTATTGATGTGTGAATATCTTCTTCGCCAGCAACGAAGACAAAGGTCCCCTGTTCAAACTCTTGTGCAACTTGATGCAAAGCAGATTCGATTTGAGCGACTTCCGCCATCGGCAAAATTCCGGAATGCCCAAGACCTTTCACGTGAGCAAGAGAGCCCACAATGTCGTCTTTCCATAAACGCTGATCAAATGACAGGCTCTGAGTGAAGGCTAAAAGTTCTTCTGCAGGACCTGAACTAAATCGACCATGCCACAGCGGTTGAGATTGCTCGTGTGTCATATCTGCGCCTTCGATTTCTGTAGACCGGCAAGCTTGCCGAGATGAACCGCCAATTTTTTTGCCCCGTACCCTTGTTTTGCTACACAGAACATGGTGTCATCACCTGCGACCGTTCCCGCGAGACCTTCAATCCGCGAACGATCAAGCGCCGATGCAACAACGTGTGCGCATCCTGGAGGCGTGCGGATTATCACGATTGGCTCACTGATCTGGATATCTGCAACCCACTCTTGCAATACCCGACGCAGTTGCTCAAGTGGTGCAATACGATCTGGCTCAAACTCGGGGATCGCGTACGACGTCTCGCCATGTGACGTTCGGACCTTCACGGCACCGAGATCTTCTAAATCGCGCGAGACAGTTGCTTGAGTCGCAACGATTCCAGTTTTTTTCAACAAGGTCACGAGCTGACTATGACTGGTGACATCGTGATCAGAGATCAGTTGGGCTACTGCCCGTTGGCGTTGTGCTTTCGTTGTCATGCAGACACCCCCATCAAAAATGCAAGCACGCCTCGAGCAGCATGCATTCGGTTATGAGCTTGTGGATAGATCATGCTCTGCGGACCATCGATGACTGAATCAGCCACCTCTTGACCTCTGTGTGCAGGCAAGCAGTGCATAAAGATCGCTTTCGGATCAGCCAATGACATCATTGCATCGGTTATTTGATAGCCGCCAAAAATCGCCTCGCGTTCAGCGGACTCGCTCTCTTGCCCCATCGACGTCCACGTATCTGTATGCACAGCATGCGCACCTTGCACTGCAATCGACACGTCTCGATATTGTTCAATCGATGCAGCGCCTAGTTCGGTGAACCCGAGTAACTCATTGTCATGCGCGTCGTAGCCCTCTGGGCAGCCCAGTCGAATATGCATGCCAAGCATTGCGGAGGCTTCACACAATGAGCGGGCGACATTATTAAAATCACCGACATATGAAACCGTTTTGCCAGAAAGATCACCAAGCGATTGTTGCATCGTTAATACATCAGCAACTGCTTGCAACGGGTGAGCAAAATCACTGAGCATATTGACGACGGGAATAGATGACACTGCGGCCATTCGAAGCAACACACCGTGATCAAACACACGTGCACATAGCAACGAGTGATACCCAGCCATTACCTGTGTGATGTCTTCTACGGACTCACGAACATCAAAGCCAACTTCTTCACCCCTCGTATACACCGGATGACCGCCTAATTGGACAACCGCCATTTCCATACTGTGACGTGTGCGATTAGACGGTTTCTCGAAAATCATTGCCACACCAGCTCCTCGAAGCGGGTAGCCCAATTGATCTATAGGAGTTTGCGCCAATGCAAGAATCTCGCCCAATTCATGTGCCGAAACATCGTAGATATGCAAAAAATTTCGATGTGTCATGACGTGAACCCCTTCAATACCTGCGCGATGATCGTGACTGCCTCACGGATTTCTTGCTCAGAAACCGTCAATGGCGGCGCAAGTCGCAACGCTGATGCCGTTACTGCGTTGGCGACAAGACCATTGGTCAGTAATTGCGACTGCACATCTTTGGCGTCGATGCCAACAGCAAGTTCGACACCGAGCAACAATCCACGACCGCGGACCGAAACAACGTGAGGTAACTGCTCCAGCAACGACGTGAGGGATGCCCCTTTCTCGCTGGCCATCTGTGGCGCATTGAGGCGCTGCATCTCGGTTATTGTCGCCTTGGCAGCACTCGTTGCAATTGCAGTTCCGCTGAATGTACTGCCATGATCACCTGGTTTGAACACTGATGCAACCTCACGCTTTGCCCAGGTTGCACCGATGGGCATTCCATTGCCCATTGCTTTGGCCATGATGACGACGTCTGGCGAAATCTCGTAGTGATCAAATCCAAACCACGTGCCTGTGCGTCCGTAACCTGTTTGTACTTCATCGATCATCAACAACACACCGCGTTCACGACAAATTTGCTCTGCACACTTCATGTACTCAAGCGATGCAGGAATCACTCCGCCTTCACCTTGCACTACTTCGAGCAATACCGCGGCAACAGAAGTATCAACAGCTGCATCAAGGGCGTTGATGTCGTTGAACACAACGTGCTTAAATCCTTCGGGCATTGGTTGAAACGGTTCATGCTTGGCGGGCTGCCCTGTTGCTGCAAGAGCCGCAAGCGTGCGCCCATGAAAACTGCCCAACGCGCTCACAACGGTATGTCGACCACGACCGCCAAACTTGCGTGCGAGCTTGATCGCAGCCTCATTAGCCTCCGCACCCGAGTTGCAGAAGAACACTTGACCACCGCCACCCAGCAACCTGTCAACAAGTACTGCCGTCTCTGTCGCAACTGGGTTAGCAAAAAAGTTGCTGACGTGCATCAGCGTTGCAGCCTGTTCAGCAATTGCTGCGGTAACCACTGGGTTGCTATGGCCGAGTGATGTAACCGCAATACCGCACAAGAAATCGAGATATCGCTTCCCATCTGTATCCCACAACTCAGTTCCAAGACCGCGCTCAAACATCACCTGCGGCGGACCGAATACGGGCATGTAAGGGCAATAGTTTCCCGTTGTCGTAAATGCATGTGATGTCATAGCTTGCCCGCTTCGTTATCGGATGTGATCATGGTGCCTACGCCCGCAATAGTGAACAATTCAATCAACATCACATGGGGCATTCGTCCGTCCAATATGTGGCAGCGAGTTACTCCATTGTGGATTGCATCAACACAGCTCTCCATCTTGGGAATCATTCCACCGTCAATTGATCCGACGCTGAGCAGACGCGAAATCTCGGTTGCGGTCGTCCGACGAATGATCGAAGAAGCATCGTCCTTATTCGCACGTAAACCCTCAATGTCTGTCAGGTAAATCAGCTTCTCTGCTCCAAGTGCGACCGCTATTGCCGCAGCAGCGGTGTCGGCATTGACGTTGTATGCCTGTCCAGTGGCATCAGTACCAATCGTCGCAACAACCGGAACAGCATTGTCAGCAAGTGCACTGTTGACAACCGATGGATCTACCGAGGCAATGTCTCCAACAAAACCCAGTTCCGGATCGCGTTGTGTCACTCGCAGCAAGCCTGCATCCTGACCAGACACGCCAACCGCAGATGCGCCATGAACATTGATTGCTGATACCAGCTGCGGATTTACTGTGCCTAGCAACACCATGCTGGCAATCTCAACAGTTTCAGCATCAGTCACTCGGAGTCCGTTGCGAAATTCTGGCTTTTTGCCAAGACGTTCCATTAACGCGCTGATTTGTGGACCACCACCGTGCACGACGACCGGCTTGATGCCAACCGCGTGCATGAGCGCAATGTCTTGGGCGAATGTTCCTGCAGCGTCTGCATCACTTGATCCCGCCAATGCGTTGCCACCGTACTTAACCACAACGGTCTTACCCGCAAACTGCTGGATATACGGCAACGCTTCGATAAGCAGTGCACCGACACGTTCGTGTGATTCGTTCATCAGTTCGCTCATGGATACATGCCCACCATTGACAGCCCGTCAAGTTCGTGTAAACCGAGCGCCACGTTTGCGGCCTGCACCGCCCCACCCGAGGCGCCCTTTGCCAAATTGTCAAGCGCACTGAGCACCATGACATAACCCGTGCGCTCGTCAAAACGCGCTGTGATGTGCGTGACGTTCGTGCCAAGTGTTGCCTTGGTCGAAGGAGAGTTCTGGCCCACAACAACGAGTGGCTCCTTTGCATAGGCACGTGCGAGAGTTGCCAACAGCGACGCGGTCGTTGGCGTTGTTCCTGCTACTGGTCGCGCGTAACACGTTGCCAGGATTCCACGATTCATCGGCGCCAAATGGGGCGTAAACAAAATTTGTGCACCCGTCACTTGTTCAATTTCAGGAGTGTGCCTGTGATCAAGCAATCCGTATGCGGTGAAGTCTTCATCAACCGTGGTAAACGAATTGGAGTGTTTCGCAGCACGTCCAGCACCTGAAACACCAGATGCAGCATCAACAATTACACCGATTGGATCTATGACTCCAGCTTTTACCAACGGTTGCAGCGCCAGACTTGCTGCAGTCACATAGCAACCAGGTGTGGCAATCAGGCGCGCTGTCTTCAATTGCTCTCGATGCAACTCGGGAAGTCCGTACACAGCACTCGCAACAAGTTCTGGATGAGTGTGCGTAAACCCGTACCACTGTGGATACTTCGATGTATCAGTCAAACGAAAGGCTGCCGACAGATCAACAACCAACTTCACTTTGTTGACTAGTTGCGGTACTAGCTCAAGTGATGCTTCATGGGGTAAACCGAGAAACAACACGTCACACGCAAGAGCCTTAGCGAAATCGAACTCTTCAAACACAAGGTTGGGATACGTTGCGGCAAGCGATGGATACAACGACCGAGCAAGTGTTCCTGCCTGTGAATCGCCCGTTGCGTATTTCACTTCGAAGTGCGGATGGATTGCACATATCCGCAGGAGTTCTGCCCCCGTGAACCCAGACGCGCCAATAATGCCAACCGATATCATTGCATAATTATACAGTTAGTCGCATAACTATGCAACAACCTAAATGGACTACCCCCGGAGGGTGGCTCCAAGCTTTTCAGCGGCCGCAATGCACTTCGCACGCACTTCCGATACTTCCACATCAGTCAGCGTTCGATCGGGAGCCTGCAGGCGCAACCGGTAGGCAAGACTGCGGGCATCGTTGCTCACACCTTTGCCGCGATAGATGTCAAATAGCGCAACATCGACCAGCAGATTGCCCCCCGCCTGACGGATCGCCTTCACCATCGTCGCAGCCGACACCGTATTGCCCACAACAAAGGCCAAATCGAAGTCGCTCGAAGGAAATTTGCTCACGAGTTGGGCTGACTGTGACTTTGGCACCTCACTCAACACAACAGACAAGTTGACTTCGAGACACGCCACACGGCCAACTATTCCTGCATTGGCCAACACGGTTGGATCAATCTCTCCGACGGCACCGAGCACCGCTTTGCCACGTTTGAGTTGAGCGCTACGCGTTGCGTGATATCCAGTAGGAGGTTGATCTTGGGCAAGCTGGGCACCAATACCAAGGCCTGCAGAAACCTGACTCCACATATCCATCGCAATTGATGCATCGGCTCCCGCAACCATGATGCAGAGTGATTCGAACTCATCGGGAAGAATTTCGGTGCCCTGCGGGTAGACATGACCAATCTCGAATAGAGAAATGTCGCGGATCCGATGCGATTGATTGTAGGCAATCGACTTCAACATTCCTGGCAACAGCGATGTTCGCAACACGCTCTCTTCAGCGACAAGCGGATTGGCTAGTCGCAACGCGTTGTCTTCACTAAGCCCGACCTTAATTAATTCACCAGGTGCAAGAAACGGATTCGGCATTGCTTCGCTTGCACCGAGTGACACCACAATCTCGCGCAACAAGCGGCGTCGCTTCTGCACATCGGAAAGACGTCCATGCACGGGCGACGTCGGCACGATTTTGCCTAAATTGTCATAGCCATAGTGGCGAGCGACTTCTTCTACGATGTCGATTTCGCTACTGCAGTCGTTGCGCCACGATGGAATACCAACAACAACTGACCCATCAGTTGCAGATTTGGCAATGGTGAACCCGATTGGAGCAATGACATCCTCGAGGCCTTTTGCAGTGACATCGATACCGAGCACTCGCTTAATGGTGTTCAGTCGCACTTGCGTAGTTCTCACCTGCTTAGGCAATGCATCGGTTCGAGCATCGGTAGCACCCGCATGCACAACCAAGTTTGGGCACGTGATACGAAGTAGTTCGGCGAATCGAGCGAAGGCGAAATCTGCTCCATAGGGATCAACTCCCCTCTCAAATCGGAGTGATGCTTCGGTGCGCAACGCGTGTCGCGTGGACGTTGCCCGAACGGCATCAGGTTCAAAGAAGGCAATCTCCACAGCAATCGATGTTGTTACATCGGTTACTTCCGAATCCAGACCGCCCATGATGCCAGCGATACCCACAGGCTTGTCTTGTGCATTGCAAATCAGTAGGTCACCTGCTGAAAGCGTTCGCTCGACCGCATCCAAGGTAGTGAATCGCTCGCCTTCATTTGCGAGACGAACGATGAATCCATCCCTCACGGCTTCAAAGTCGTATGCATGATTTGGTTGGTTTAGCTCGAGATTCACCAGGTTTGAAACATCGACAACGTTGTTGATCGATCGCATTCCTGCGCGGGCAAGACGGCGCGCAATCCAATCAGGTGATTGCGTAATCGAAATTCCTGACATCACCCGCACGGCGAATCGACTGCATCGCTCTGGTGCGGAAATAGCTACGGGAACACTTAACGACTTTCCCGTCTCTGATTGATCGATCTTGGGCAGCGTCAACGACTTGCCCATACCTGCAGCCACATCACGCGCAACACCCAAATAGCCAGTGCAATCAGGGCGGTTTCTTGTGACGTCTAGGTCGAACACCACATCGGAGTCAACGCCGAGTGCCTCGTACACATCACGCCCAAGCGCTGTGCCCTTGGAAGAATCAGCAAACCGCTACCGTCCGAACTCAGTCCGATTTCGGTGCCCGAACACAACATACCTTCGCTATCGATTCCCAAGATTCCACGCTGAGTGATCACACGACCGTCTGGCATGTTGGTGCCAAGCGTCGCTAGCGGAACAATGTCGCCTGCCTGCATGTTCGTGGCTCCGCACCACACGTGGCGCTCCACTCCGTCGCCAGCATCGACATACACACGTGTCACTTTGGCTGCATCGGGATGCTTCTCGAGGCGAAGCACCTGTGCTGTTACGACGCCTTTTACGGGAGTGCCTACATGCTCTACGGATTCGACTGCCAAGCCAAGTTCTGTGATGCGTTCAGCGAGCGCATCAATGTCGTCACCAAAGTCAGCGAACTCCTTTAGCCATGAATGAAGAATCTTCATGAGAACTGCCTCAGGAACCGCAAATCGTTTGTATACATTTCGCGAATGTCTTCGACATTGTGGCGTTCTTTAGCCATTCGATCGATCCCGAATCCAAATGCAAAACCCGTGTACTCATCGGGGTCAATTCCGCCAGCGCGTAACACGTTTGGATGCATCATTCCGCATCCACCAAGCTCGATCCACGCACCGTTTGCACGGCGGATATCGAATTCTGCGCTTGGTTCGGTGAACGGGAAAAAAGATGGCCGCAATCGGCTTGAAAAGTCGTTGCCAAAAAATGCCTTGGTGAAGGCTTCAATGATTCCGGCCAAATGAGCAAATGTGATTCCCTTATCGACAACTATTCCTTCAATCTGATGAAACACCGGCATATGAGTTGCATCTGGTGTGTCGCGACGGAATACACGTCCTGGCATGACGGCGTAAATGGGCGGCTTCCATGTCTGCATGACACGAATCTGCACCGGCGATGTATGCGTTCGCAACAACACCGAATTCGGTTCTTGATCCGCCGATGTCGGTTCAATAAACATCGTGTCAAACTCACTTCGAGCAGGATGCGTCTTTGGCATATTGAGTGCTTCAAAGTTGTAGAAATCTGTTTCGACTTCTGGACCTTCGGCAACTTGAAAGCCAAGCCCAATGAACACGTCTTCCAGCCGCTGTGTCGCCTGAGTAACAATATGAGTTGTACCCCGTCGTTTTGCACTCACAAATTCGGATAAATCCATTGCTTCAGAAGCAACTTGGGATGCTCGCTCGCCGGCAAGCAGCGTTGACATCCGATCTGTTAAGGCTGCTTCAATTAATTGAGCGCACGCATTGA
>LIAZ01000034.1 GCA_001438985.1 Acidimicrobium sp. BACL17 MAG-120823-bin42
TCAGGTTGAAAGTTGGCATGGTTTTCCAAAAACCCAATCCATTTCCCGCAATGACAATCAGAGAAAACGTCCTGGCCGGAATCAAGTTGGCTCACCTGAAGCGGGAAAATCATGATGACATCGTTGAACAATGCTTGTCGCGTGCGGGTCTTTGGAAGGAAGTGAAAGATCGATTAGGCGCATCTGGTGGATCGCTATCTGGTGGCCAGCAGCAACGGTTGTGCATTGCTCGCTCCCTAGCAGTGGAACCACAGGTGCTCTTGATGGACGAGCCATGTTCCGCGCTTGACCCAGGAAGCACCCTTCGAATCGAAGAAACGATCAAGGAACTTGCTGAGAAAATTACGGTAGTAATCGTTACGCATAACATGCAACAGGCAAGTCGTGTGAGCGACTTCTGCGCGTTTTTCTTGACCGATGGCGGTCCCGGCTACTTAGTTGAGGCTGATGCCACACGAAAAATCTTTACAAATCCGACTGATTTGCGGACTGCTGATTACGTACAAGGAAAGTTCGGCTGACAGTTAAGACACTGTTCACTTTCTTTTCACCAATCGTATGCGTTGAGTCCATAGCGCCGAAAGCATGTGGGCTTATTCTCACCCCGTAGATAGTTACATCAACTAACAAGGAGAAATATGAAAAAGCGTACGAAGCGTTTTGTAGCGGTAATGATCGCTACTGCTGGCGTGCTATCGACATCGTCGGTAGCCAAAGCTGAAGATGTCACGGGTGGCGGCGCGTCATTCCCTGTGTCATTTTTGACACCTGCAATTGCAGAGTTCAATAAAATATACGGTCACAACCTCACCTACACCTCAACTGGTTCGGGTACAGGAAAGAAAAACTTCAAAGCAGGCACCTTCAAATTTGCCGGATCAGACTCGGCAGTTGGAGATAAAGACCTGCCATCATTCGGATGGACCTATGTCCCTTATCTAGCTGGTGCGATTGCGATTGGTTATCGACTGGATGAGCTCAAAGGTGCAACGCTTTCGCTTAGCCCGAACACAATCAATGGAATATTCGGCGGCTCCATCGCAACTTGGAATCATCCAGCGATTGCAAATGACGTAAAACTAAGTCCACCTTGGGGTAATACAAAAAAGAAATCCGATGTTAGAGGTGCGTCTGTCCTGTGGGAAAACGCCTCCAGGACCTCTGCAAAAATCACCGTGTCATTGTTGCCTGCAGCTCTAAAGGCAAACAAGGGCAAGAAGCTTGAGTGGTTTGCCGACAAATCTAAGAAGGCTGTGAAAACGGTGACCATTGGTTCGAAGGGCGAATACACCATGACTTCGACTGTCAATCTGAAAGATACATATTCCATCAAGGTAGGCGGTAAAACCATTGCTACCTACAAACAGGTAACTGTAAAGTTGCCGAACAAACCTATTCAAGTGGTGTACCGCGCAGATACTTCGGGCACAACCAACAACTTCTGCCAATACATGGCAGGCGCCGTTAACTCAGCGTGGAAGATTAATGATGCTTTCCAAAGTTGTGTTCCAGGTGGAGTTACGAAGTACGGCTCACGCTTCGTTGGTCAACCACAGAGCAACAACCAGGCGAACTACATTGCAAACACGAACGGATCAATTGGTTACGGAGAAGTGTCCTACTACACCGACCCTTCACGTGCAGCCAAGGGAGTTCGCGCCGCGAACATTCGAAATGCGGCCAAAGTGTTTGTAGGTCCAACGTCTGCTGGCTATAACTCGCATCTTGCGGGTGGAACTCAAGATGCAAGAGGCTTGATTTCGTTCAACTGGAAACAGACTTCAAATAAAACTGCATACCCTCTGGGTGCTGTGACATATGGCCTCTGCCAAACCGCATCTGATGCAAAGAACAAAGTAGTTTCACAATTCTTCCAATGGGTACTCAATGATTTCGGACCGAAGAACGCTGAAGCACTTGCCTATACACCGATACTTGGCGGTGCACGAACAAACGCCATGGCGTTAGCAAAGAAGTGCGGCGCAAGCTGAAATAATTAGTTGAATGGAAAAGGCCCCGGGAATATCCCCGGGGCCTTTTCTTTTGTCCACTTAGTCGTTAACGCTTATGAAAGATATTTTTTAGTCAAAATGAGGTGTACTTAATCAGATTCGTCAGAGCCATCTTGCTGCTCGCGGAGGAATTGTTCAAATTCCTCGGCGAGGGCATCGGCTGATGGCAGTGCTGCTTCGGTGCGGCGGTCGTATTCGTCTTCAAGCATCGTGAGGTAGCCAACAGTTTGGTCGTCACCCTCAACAGCAGCGTCGTGCAGTTCTTCCCACCGCTGAATCTCTTCATACATCTCACCGTGACTGGTGGGAACGCCAAGCACGTGTTCTAAATGTCGCAACAACGCAGCAGACGATTTTGGATGTTGAGCGTTGGCCAAATAGTGGGGCACGCCAACGCGTAATGAAACTCCTGCAATGCCTTCGCGCTCGAGGCGCTCTTGAATGACACCAACCACTCCCGTGGGCCCTTGGTATTGAGGTCGTGAGAGCCCAAGGCGACGCGCGAGCGAATGGTTGCTGCTGCTGCCCACAACGTGAGGAGAGCGTGTGTGTGGCACACCTTCGGCAGCGGCGCCAACGGTGACCACCACTTCGCATCCAAGTTGTTTTGCACATTCCACAATGCAGTCGGCAAACACGCCCCAATGCAAGTGAGGTTCGACACCCGACAACATGACGAGGTCGCGTGATCCTTCGGGGAAGCGCGCAATCAGGAAGTCATTTTCGGGCCAGTGAATGTGCTGCTCGCCGTCTTCGTCAATCACGGTCTCGGGTCGTTCTTGGGTGAAATCAAAAAATGGGTCCGGGTCAATCGAGGCCACAATGGTGACCGATCGGTCCTGAATTGCCCATTCCAAGGCTCCTGTAGCCACCCCAGAGACGTCAAACCAACCGCGCAGGGCAACGACTAAAACAGGGTTACGCAGGGTGCCTACGGCATCCCAATCGGCATCGAGCACATCGTCGATATTCATGCTGTGCCCAAAATGATTTTCGCTTCAACCAACTCCACTGTGTAAGCATGGCAGGCGTGACATCGCATCAAAACCCCCAAAACCGTGTTTCTGCTCGCATGGCAGCGATTGCCGAATCGGCAACGCTTGCTGTTGACGCCAAGGCTAAAGCGCTGAAGGCAAAGGGTGAAAACGTGATTGGTTTTGGTGCAGGCGAACCCGACTTTCCCACACCAGAACGAATTGTTGAAGCCGCGGTTCGCGCGGCGCGTGACTCAAAGTTCCATCGCTACACACCTGCAGCGGGTTTGCCCGAGTTGCGCGAAGCAATCGCAGTAAAAACAAAACGCGACAGCGGGTTTGTGTGTGATGCTTCGCAAGTGTTAGTCACAGTCGGTGGAAAGTATGCGGTGTTCGTCGCCTTCGCGGCACTGTGCGATCCAGGCGACGAAGTAATCATTCCCGCGCCGTATTGGACAACGTATCCAGAGGCAGTTGCTCTTGCGGGTGGTGTGTCAGTTGTGGTTGACACCACGGAAGAAACTGAATTCAAAGTGACGGTTGAGCAGCTAGAGAAAGTACGCACACCACGCACCAAAGTGTTGTTGTTTGTTTCGCCAGATAACCCAAGTGGTGCGGTGTATTCACCCGAAGAAACCATTGCCATAGGCAAATGGGCGGTACAGCACGGTATTTGGGTAGTGACCGACGAAATTTACGAACATCTCACCTACGGCAAGCACAAGTTTTTGAGCATGCCAACTCTTGTTCCCGAATTGGCCGACACGTGCATCATCGTGAACGGCGTTGCAAAAACGTATGCAATGACCGGTTGGCGAGTTGGCTGGATGATTGGTCCAAAAGATGTGATGAAGGCAGCAATCAACTTTCAATCACACACCACGTCAAATGTTTCCAACGTCGCACAAATTGCAGCGCTTGAAGCGGTGAGCGGAGACCTTTTGGCAGTGGCCATGATGCGCGAAAGTTTTGACCGCCGTGGGCGCTTGATGCACAAGATGTTGACGGCGATCCCTGGCGTGACATGCATGGAACCGCAAGGTGCGTTTTACTGTTTCCCCAATGTGCGCGGACTTCTTGGTCGCGACATTGGCGGCAAGACGGCATCAAACAGCATGGAGCTTGCCGACTTGGTGCTTGATGTTGCCAAGGTGGCGTTTGTGCCAGGTGAAGCGTTCGGTGCTCCTGGATATGCGCGCTTTAGCTTTGCGCTCGGCGATGACGACCTTGTTGAGGGTATGAATCGTCTCGCCGCACTGTTTGCGTAAGAAATTTTCACACCAAGCCGTCGATGCGCTAAGGTGATAACACTTCGGCAATAGCCGGAGGGCAAAACATTCAGCGAAGTCCGGTGAGATTCCGGCACTGTCCCGCAACGGTAATGCAGATACTCCAATGTTTATTGGGGTAATTGCAAGTCCGGTCGCCTAATGCGTAGCTTCATCAACCGCTCTCGCAAGAAGAGCAAGGAGATCATATGAACAAGTTAACTAAGGCCGGCCTCGCCGGTCTTTTTCTTTCCATCACTGCCGTTTTGGCAAGTTGTGGGTCGTCGAATGAAATGTCAAGCGACACCGTTGCTGTTACTGCAGATATATTTCCGGTAACCGTCGGTGATCTCACACTTGACGCTCAACCAACCAGCATCATTTCGTTGTCGCCAACCGCGACAGAGATGTTGTACGCAATCGGAGCCGGATCACAAGTTGTTGCTGTCGATGAATACTCCAACTACCCGGCAGAAGCGGCTGCACTCGGCACACCGTTATCTGGTTTCGAGCCAAACATTGAAGCAATCAGCAGCTATACACCTGACTTAGTGATCATTTCGTACGATCCGGGAAGTCTGGTTGAGCAGTTGAGCACGCTCAACATTCCAGTGTTCGTAGCCGGTGCTGCCATGAGCATCGAAAATGTGTACGAACAGATTGAACAACTTGGAGTACTCACAGGAAACAGCCAAAAGGCGATCGAGGTTTCACAAACTCTGCAGACCGGAATTGAAGAAGCAGTGGCCTCTGTGCAATTCAGCGAACCGCCACTTTCGTACTACTACGAGTTGGATGACACGTACTACTCCGTAACGTCGAACACCTTTATCGGTCAGATCTTTAACCTCTTTGGCATGCGCAATATCGCCGACAATGTTGAATCGGGAAATGATTATCCGCAG
Source organism: Acidimicrobium sp. BACL17 MAG-120823-bin42 (assembly GCA_001438985.1). Classification (GTDB taxonomy): domain Bacteria; phylum Actinomycetota; class Acidimicrobiia; order Acidimicrobiales; family Ilumatobacteraceae; genus UBA3006. Next base: position 5,160 of record LIAZ01000034.1, read on the forward strand.
CTATCAGCAGAGGTAATCGTGTCTGCTGACCCAGACTTCATTTTCCTTGCCGACACCAAGTGCTGCGCGCAAGATGCAACAACGGTTGCTGCGCGTGATGGTTGGGGCGGACTCAGGGCGCTATCAGTAAATCAGGTTGTTGAACTTGATGACGATGTTGCTTCGCGCTGGGGACCACGTGTTCTCGAGCTCATCACAGCAATTCGTGATGCGGTAGTTTCAGCCAATTCGTGAACCGTAACCGCACCTGGTTTGTGTTCGGAGGGGTGCTGTTGCTCCTTGCAATGATCGTGGGCACGATGATCGGACCTGCTGGTCCGACGTGGTGGAGAATTCCGCTTGAATTTCTTAATCGCTTACCGTTCGTCCAAATTGATAGTGGTGTTTCAGAACAAGATTGGAACATCGTGTGGTTGATTCGGACACCACGTGTGGTGTTGGCAGCAATAGTTGGATCAATGCTGTCAATATCGGGAGCGAGTTATCAGGGAGTATTTCGGAACCCTCTCGTTGATCCGTATTTGCTTGGTGTGGCCGCTGGTGCGGGACTAGGGGCCACAGTGGTATTTGCGTTTCAGCGAGGGGCCACCGAGAACTGGATTGTTGATCCGCTTCCGCTTGCTGCTTTTATCGGGGCGCTTGTTGCGGTATTAATTACCTACGTGGTGGGTACTGCATTTGGAGCAACGCAGTCCACAACCACGCTGATTCTGGCCGGAGTCGCTGTTACTTCGTTGGCAACGTCGATTCAGGCGTTTATATTGCAACGCAATACTGATGTTGTGCGGCAGGTGTATTCATGGATTCTTGGACGCCTGTCAAGTGCAACATGGGGCGATGTTCGTTTAGTACTTCCTTATGTCTTACTCAGCACAGGTGTATTGCTGATGCATCGTCGATTGCTCGACGTGCTGCGTGTGGGAGATGATGAGGCGAGTGCACTGGGCATCAACGTTCGTCGCGTTCGCTTAATTGTGGTGCTTGCCGCAACGCTGGGTACATCAGCAGTAGTTGCGGTCAGTGGCCTCATCGGTTTTGTTGGCATCATCGTTCCACATGCTGTGCGACTGCTTGCAGGTGCCAGTTATCGCATGGTGCTGCCGCTCAGCGTGTTACTCGGCGCTGCATTTTTGGTGTTTGCCGATATTCCAAGCAGGGTGTTGGCCAATCCTGCCGAGACCCCCATTGGTGTCGTCACTGCATTTTTCGGTGCACCATTCTTTTTGTACTTGCTTCGCACAAGGAACACATCAACATGACGGCGCTTGGATTTTGTGATGTTCGTGTTTCTTATGACGGCACAGAAGCGGTGCAAAGTTTTAATGACTTGCTGCACTCGGGCGAATGGTTGTGCCTCATAGGGCCAAACGGCGCAGGTAAATCGTCTGTGCTGCGTGCTGCTGCTGGATTGGTTCCTTATTCAGGCTCAATTGCAATTGATCAGAAAGAGATTCCAGCAACATCGGTGCGGTGGCGAGCGCAACACATTGCCTATGTTCCTCAATCCCCACAGATACCACTCGACATGAACGTATTTGATTATGTATTGCTTGGCCGTAACCCATATGTTCGACACTTTTCATGGGAGTCAAAACACGACAGAGATGTAGTTGGTGGTGTGCTCGATCGACTCGATTTGGCGACGTTTGCACGGCGCCCATTGGGCACGTTGTCGGGTGGTGAGGTGCAGCGCTTGGTGATTGCGCGAGCACTCGCGCAAGAGGCACCTGTGCTGCTGCTAGACGAACCAACAAGCGCACTCGATATTGGACACCAACAGCAGGCGCTCGAACTCGTTGATTCGTTACGGCGCGAGCAAGGACTTACCATCGTTTCGGCGATGCACGACCTGACGTTGGCCGGGATGTACGCCGACAGATTGGTGCTGATGCACCAAGGAGCACGAGTGGCGGAGGGCACGGCAAAAGAGGTGCTGCAGCCCACTGTCTTGTCGGAGTTCTATGGTGTTTCAGCCAGAGTGCATCATGAAGATGATGGAACTGTGGTGGTTATTCCTCAGCGCACGAGCGCACGCTAGACAACCCACTACTTTGTAGGGCGATGTCCGATTTTGGTCGCACGCTCAATGAACACGTTGCGGGTTGTGCTGCCTCGCACCAACTCTTGTTGCAATCACTTGATTCACTCACCGACGAACAATGTCGTGAACCATCGGCATTGCCTGGGTGGACACGTGGGCATATCTTGTCGCATCTAGCGCGCAATGCGGAAAGCCATGAGCACTTGTTGCAGTGTGCATCTCGTGGCGAAATCGGTGAGCAATATATTGGCGGAGCGCAGGCGCGTATAGATGGCATAGAACAACATGCACATGACAGTGTGGTGCAGCTGGTTTCGGCGGTACGCAGCAGCATCTATGCACTTGAGGCACAGTGGGCAGCGACAAATAGTGATGGCTGGCAGGGCAGTGGCGTGAACAGCGCTGGTGCAATACTGGCCATGAGCGACATCGTGTTCTTGCGGTGGCGCGAGGTTGAAGTGCACCACGCCGATTTGCTTCTTGATTTTTCTTTTCGTAGTTGGAATAACACATTTGTGCGATATGAATTGGATCGGCAAGTGATGATGTGGCGTGCAAGCAAACCAATGGGATTAACTCCGTTACCCGAACAAGCGTTGCAACTCAGTCCGCATGAGCGTCTTGCTTGGTTGTTGGGCAGACGTGATGTGGAGGGCTTACCTAAGCCAGCATTTAACTAGGATTTCGTTGTGATTGCACGGCTTCGCACCAGTTGGGTTGCCGTCATGCTCATTGTTATCGCCTCGGTGTTCGTGCCGACAAACGCGGTAAGTGCCCATGCTGGATTAATTTCAAGTGAACCAAAAGCAAGTTCATGGCTTGCCGTATCGCCAACAGAGATAGTTCTTGTATTTGATGAACAAGTTGGTGTGGTGTTTTCTCGGGTCACCATTCTTGATCAGGAGGGAAACGAGATCATCAATGCAAAGCTGATCCGTGACCAGAGTGATCCACGCATTGTTCGGGCATCAATAAACACACTTCCTAATGGAACATTCGTGGTGGTATGGCGAGTGGCATCAGCCGACTCTCACCCCGTGCAAGGGTCATTTGCGTTCTCGATTGGTGCCAGTTCGTCTGACGTTACTGCGGTGATGAACGCAGGCGTTTCAGATCGACACGGCTTGAATAACTTGTTCAATGTCATTCGGTTTGCCATGTTTGCTTCTGTATTGACGTTGCTTGGCGGTGCAGCACTCGTTGCCTTCGGCTCACGCTCGGCCCCATCAATTCGAACACGCATGAGCTTGTGGAGTGCGTGGGCAGTGGCATTATTTGCCAGTGTTCAGGCATTGTTCGCTTATGGGCCACATGCATCGGGTGTAAAGATTTATAACCTCACCGACCTGTCGCTTTTAGGCGACACGATGACCACATTGTTTGGTCAAGCAACGCTTGCGCGAGTGCTGTTGTTGTTGCTCTTTTCGTGCATGCTGATCACCATTGACCGTCGCTCACAACGTTGGTGGCGAATGAGTGCAGTTGCAATAGCTGTGGCTATTGCTGGGTCGATGTCGGCAGTGGGGCATCCAAGCAATCAGTCTCCGGTGGGCCTCAGTGTTGCGCTCGACATGGTGCATCAACTTGCTGTGTCCATGTGGGTAGGTGGGTTGTTCCTTATCACTATTGACCGCAAATACTGGTTGCGAAGTACGCAGTCGATGTTGTGGTTTTCTCGAATCGCGGGATACAGCGTGGCGATTCTGGTTGTGACGGGTATTGGCCAAACGATCTTGCTGATGGACCAATTTGCTGATCTATTCACGATTGAATTCGGGCAAAAACTAAGTGTCAAAGTGTTGCTCGTAGTGGCACTTGTTGCGCTTGGTGGATTGTCCCGCAAAACATTGCATGCCGCTGGTCCGGCGAAGCTTCATCAGTCAGTACTTGTCGAGTCACTTGTTGCGCTCATCATTGTTGGAATCACGGCGCTGATAGTGGCGCTGCCCCCAAGAGCGCAAGCATCACTTGTGCCATTTGAGACAACGCTCAAACAGTCAGGTCTGATCGCCACCGTTACCGTTACTCCCGCACGGGTTGGTACCACCGAAATCCATGTCTCAGTTGCATCGCTAGATGGCACCTTTCTGCAGACTCAATCGATTACTGGGCGAGTTGGATTACCCGAGCGAAGTTTGCCAAGTGGCCCAATTTCATTCGAGAAAACAGGTCTAAATCACTACACCGCAATTGTCAGTTTTGCTTTCGCCGGAGACTGGGATCTTGACATATTGGTTAAACCAACCGACACAACAACTGTGTTGTTTTCAACAGATGTGCTGATTAAGGAGTAATGGTTTTCATCACCAGATGGTGAGCCATGCCAGTTGCTTCATCTACGAATTGGTCTCCATACACATGGAAACCATTTCTCGTGTAAAAATCGAGCGCCGAGTCTCGCGCACGCGCCCATACGAAGTGGGTGTTGTGTGCCACAGCATGGTTGATTCCCGCCTGGAGTAAGTGAGCACCAAGACCATGGCTTTGTTTGTGTTTTGCTACGGCCATGCCCTTCAACTGAATT
>LIAZ01000035.1 GCA_001438985.1 Acidimicrobium sp. BACL17 MAG-120823-bin42
GCCAAATCTCCATCTGACTGTGTCCACCAACTGTCATAAGCCACTACTGCGGCCTTGATGATGGCGTTAGTGCGATCAGGGGCCGCAATGAAATCAAGTTGTGCCTGTTGCATCATCGGAACAAGTAGTTCGAGGCAAGGTGAGAGCGACTCAAGGCGATCGGCACGAATTGCCAGGTTCTGTGCATAGGAGTTCCAGCCCAGATCATGGATCAAGGTGTAGCCCGCATCGATTGCACCAGTTTCGAGGTTGGCGTACTTGTAAGGCTCGGAAGTCGCGAAGCCCTGGTGTGCTGCGTCTTCGGTGGCTAATAGTAAGTTGCCCTTGTAGTTGCTATCTACTTGGTCCTTATTCAGGATCCCTTGGGCAACAAAATAACGAGCCCATGCTGGATCTCCATAAACGAAAATGGAATCGACAGATTTGGCAACATCGGCAAGTCCTTGTGCTGATGGATGATTTGCCTGATTCCAGAGGACAACTTGTGGGTTGATATTGAGCGGGTTGAATACCGCAATTGTTGGAGCATCGATGTAGCGAGTGAGAGCTACGTCGGTACCGACGTATCCCATGGTGATTGCATCGTCTTGATACATCGCAGTGACCACGGGAGTTTGAAGAAAAGGCCCTCCGGCGCGGATTTCTAGTTGTACACCTTGGTCAATTCCCTGAAATGTCAGAGTTCCTATCGTTGCACCCGTGTCCTTGGACGAAGTTGCATCGGGTCCCATGAGTTCGTAGATGCCACCATGTTCGGCCTCAGGGAACCAATCGGTCTGGACAACAACGGTGTCAGGGCAAATTCCGGCGAGAGCACCAGTCGATGGTGTTGCAGTGGTGTTTTCAGAATCTGCAGACCCACCACAAGAGGCAAGGATAAGGGCGGTTGCTGAGAGCGCACACACGCAGCGAGTAACGGATGACAATTTCATAGGGTCTCCTGTTGATGATGTTGATGGATTACAGAGTTGATGAATCGTGCCAACGTCCAACGACGACACGATTCACAAGTCCGAATCCGAGGAACAGCATAAGCCCTAACAACGTCGCAAATAGTGCGGTGATGAACATTGGTCCCGACAAATTGTTGAGGAAAAAGAATGTGATCAACTGACCAAGACCAGGGTCGCCTCGAGTGAAAAAGAAGTCTCCGACGATCGCCCCAATGACTGCAAGGCCAGCTGATACACGCAGACCAGTAAAAATGGCCGGTGACGCATAGGGCAATTGCAATTTCAACAAGACGGTCAATCGTGTGCAATTGTGCAGTTTGAATAGATCGCGAAGACCTTGTGGGACCGACTGGATGCCGAACAACGTGTTGGAAACGATCGGAAATATCGAAATGATGACGGTAACGGCGACTCGCGCCGTGAAGTTCGCGCCGATGAGCCGGATCATCAGCGGGACGATGGCGATGATCGGAGTGACCTGTAACGCAATGAGGTGCGGCCACAGCGACCGCTCAATCCACTTCGCTTGCGCCATCAATATTCCCAGCAGCACCCCGAGAACTGCCGATATCGCTAATCCAGTCAATGCGGTTCGCGTGCTGATTGCAAGAGCAGTAAATATTCGATCGCGAACCGTTCCCGAAAAATCCTCGAACAAGCGGTGTGGCGGAGGAACAATCATCGGCTTGCCTGAAGCGGGCGAAAAATTATTGTCGAGTGAATATGCCACCGCGTACCACGCAGAGAGAAATGCAACAAATACTGCCGTTGGTCCAATGATGGCGACGAGTGATTTTTTGACAGTGTGGGAATCAATCACTGGCGTGCACCCCTAAACGCAGCGGCGATTCGTCCGGTCAATGAAGCAAATTCTGGTGTGTAGCGCAGTTCATCGGAGCGCAGGCTGCCAAATGGGATGATGAACTCCTCGATGAAATGTCCGGGTCGCGGCGACATCACCAATACTCGATCAGAAAGAAACACGGCTTCAGAAATTGAGTGTGTGACAAACAGTGACGCTGCATTGATTCTCGCCAGAATCGATCGCAAATCTGAGTTGAGGCGCTCTCGCGAAAACTCATCTAATGCTGAAAACGGCTCGTCAAATAAAAAGATGTCGGGTTCACAGACCAGCGCTCGGGCGAGTGATGTGCGCATCTTCATGCCGCCAGAGAGCTGGCGAGGTATCTTTTCAGCACTGTCTTGCATGCTGACAAGTTGTAAAACATTGTCAATTCGTCTGTCAACTTCTTGTTTATCCACATCATCTAGCTCGAGGTTGAGGGCTATGTTTTTGCGAACGGTGCGCCACGGCAACAGCGTTGAATCTTGAAACACAAATTGCAGCGATCCATTGCGAATGACAGATCCCGAACTTGGCGCAAGGAGTCCGCTGGCTATGCGGAGCAATGTGCTTTTGCCGCAGCCACTTGGGCCAACGATGGACACAAACTCTCCCGGATTGAGTTGTAGGTTCGTAATGTCTAATGCCTGTGTGGAATCGGCAAACTGGTGACGTACGTCTATGAATTCAAGAACCGATGTCACCAACTACCACGCTCGATCATGACGTCCTTGAGCACAGACGGCCGATCTGTCATGATGCCGTCAACTCCCAAATCAAACAGATGATTCATCTCTTGTGGATCATCGATGGTCCACACATGTACATGCAAGCCAGACTCATGGGCGGCTTCAACAAACTTGCTATCGGTGATCGTGAGCGGGCCTTGCTTATGAGGCACTTGGGCAGCGTAGGCACCAGGGAAGACCCGTCGTGGCCCAATCCAGCTGCGTATTCGCAGTTTTGCAACTTCGCGTGGTCCAAGCGAGGTGCACAGCGCCGGCCCAAATATCTCACGCAACGATGCAAGCCGCTTGTCGCTAAATGATCCAACGCATACTCGGTCTAACAATCCAGAGCCTTCAAGTATTTTGACGAGTGGTTGTAGTGCATGGTCGGATTTGCAGTCAATATTGATGCGCGCGTCTGGCCATGCGTCAAATATCTCTTGCATTAACGGAATGGGCTCAGTTCCATTAATACGAAAACTCTTCACTTGTTCATAGTTCATTTCGCTAATTAATCCAGGTTGACCACAGGTTCGCAACAGATCGTCATCGTGAAACGCAAGAAGCACGCCATCACGTGTCGCATGGACATCGGTTTCCAAATACCGATAACCCAAGTCAATAGCCCTTTGGAATGCGGGCATCGTGTTCTCGGGGGCATCGCTAGCTCCGCCGCGATGAGCAAACGCGATGGGTTTGTTCTCCTGTAAAAATGGGTGGGTCATGATGAAGAACTAAATTTTGCGACCCGAATTGGCCCAGTACTCATCTTTCAGCAATCGCTTGTAGAGCTTTCCGGTGGGATGTCGTGGTAATTCCTCGCGGTAGTCAATACTGCGGGGACATTTAAAATCTGCGAGTGACTCCTTGCAGTATGCGATCAGACGAGCGCTGAGTTCGGCGCTTTCTTTATCGGATGTTGGCATGCTTACCGGTTGCACAACTGCCTTGACTTCTTCGCCAAATTCCTCATGAGGGATTCCGAATACAGCAACATCAATGACGTCTGGATGATGAATCAATGCGTTCTCTGCTTCTTGTGGGTAAATGTTGACTCCACCACTAATAATCATGTACGCCTTGCGGTCTGTGAGGTACAGGAAGTTGTCGTGGTCGACATAGCCAATATCACCAAGGGTCGACCAACCTCGGCCTTGTGGATCGCGTGAGGCCTTGGTCTTTTCTGGATCGTTGTGGTATTCGAAAGAGGCTGTGCTTTCAAAAAAGACGGTTCCTGTTTCGCCTACAGGCAGTTCATTTCCATCATCATCAAGGATGTGAATGGTTGCGTTTAGGGCCATTCCAACGGTTCCTGGGTGAGCGAGCCATTGTTCGGTGTTGCAATAGACGAAACCGTTACCTTCGCTTCCTGCGTAGTACTCATGAATCACCGGACCAAACCAATCAATCATCGATCGTTTCGTCTCAATCGGGCACGGAGCGGCGGCGTGGAATACGTACGACAAACTCGATACGTCATATTTCCGCTTAGTCGCGTCAGGCAACTTCAACATTCGAACGAACATCGTTGGAACAGTTTGCGTGTGAGTGACGCTGAATTTTTCAACACAATGCAAGAACTGCTCAGCGTCAAAGTGGTCCATGACGATTGATGTTCCACCCGTGCGGTGTACCGACATGTTCCATCGCAAAGGCGCGGCGTGATACAGCGGTGCGGGCGAAAGGTAGACAACATTTTCATCAAAACCGAGGAGAAATTGTGCGAGACCGGTAAGCGCGTTTGGGGATCCAAGGGGATTTCGCGGAAATTGCAAGCGAACACCCTTTGGGCGTCCCGTTGTGCCACTGGAATACAGCATGTCGGTCCCGTCGATTCGTTCTTCGAGAGGTGTTGCAGACGATCGCTCAACCGCATCTTCAAAACTGTCGAATCCGGCAATGGTTCCATCAAGCATGAGTCGAAGTTCGACATGGGGAATCGTGTCGGCAATTTCTTGCGCTTGGTCGGCTTTGTAATGCGAGGTGATGTAAGCCTTTGCGCCGCAATCGTTGAGAATGTATGTCAACTCATCAGAGGTAAGCCTGCTCGAGCATGCGGTGTAAATCAGTCCTGCGTAGTGGCATCCCCAAATGATTTCGAAGTAACGCGGGTGGTTCTCGAGACACAGCGCGATGTGGTCGCCAACTTCCAAGCCACTCTGTCGAAGCAGGTTGCTGATCTTGTTTGCGGCGGTATCGAGTTGCGCATATGTCAGGATTGCTCCTGTTTGTGCGTCGATGACTGCGGGCTTGTCGGGACTGAGTGCTGCAAAGTGACCGGGATACATGGTGGCAACGGTAGTACCTCGCGACAGGGTGGATCTCAGGATCAACATTTCGTAGATACAGTCACAAGGTGCATGAAGAGCGGTTTCGGGAACTATTCCAGACTCGAGGTGGCCCCGTTCCGCTGGACGAAGCGTTGGCAATCATTTGCTGGAGTGCCAATTCTGAGGTTGATCCGCCATCTGTACTTGATCGACTGGACGAGTTAGCCAGGCAGGTAACCGCAACAACAGCCGAGGGCCTCATGGCCGAACTGTTTGGACCATCGGGATTCGTGGGCAACTCCGTTGAGTATGACGATCCCGCAAATTCATTGTTGAATCAGGTGATGTCGAGAAAATTGGGTATTCCGATCACGTTGAGCGCGATTGCCATTGAAGTCGGTCGTCGTGTGGGCATACCCATCATTGGCATAGGCATGCCTGGTCATTTCTTGTGTCGCTCTGGCGAAGGCTCTGGCATCACGTATTTTGATCCATTCCATTCCCCGCATCCGCTGTCAGCACAGGATTGCAGGACGCTGTACGAATCCCTTACACAGCTAGACAATTGGAGTGCGGAATTCTTGGAGCCATCAGATGCGCGAATCATGGTGATCCGCACACTGAGTAATCTGAAATCGATTTACCGTAGGCGAAGCGATATGGCAAATCTGCGCTGGGTAATGCGTTTGCGGACACATATCCCTGAAATTGCTGCCATTGAGTCGAATGAATTTGCCAAGTTGATTCGTCGGTCCAACTAGCGACTCACAGTTGCATGAGTTGTTGCAGAATCAATTATCGTTTTCTCAACGGATGCTGAAAGGATGTTATGGCCACTGATGTGATAGCAGAACAAGAGCAACGAGTTGCTGAACTTACTGAAAAGCTCGTGTCACAGTACCCGCCGTCGTCCACACACGCGGTGGAGTTTCTTGGCGCGCAGTATGACATGGGTTTGGCGTGGGTGCATTTTCCTGTCGGGTCAGGAGGGTTGGACGTCAGTCCAAAGTTCCAAAAGATTGTCAATGAAAAGATTGCACGCGCAGGTGGTCCAAATTCTTATGCGCGCAACCCAATCGGTTATGGAATGTGTGGTCCAACCATTGTTGAGTGGGGTACTGCAGAACAAAAGGATCGTTTTCTACGCCCACTCTTTACAGGTGAAGAGATTTGGTGTCAGTTGTTCTCTGAACCAGGATCGGGATCCGACTTTGCGGGGCTTTCGGCAAAAGGTGTGCGTGATGGTGAAGAGTGGATCATCAATGGCCAAAAAGTCTGGACAACTTTGGCGCATTTGTCTAAGTGGGGCTTGTTAGTGGTTCGCACTGACGCAGATGCAGTGAAGCACGCTGGACTCACTGCAGTTGTCGTCGATATGCATTCGCAAGGAGTGGAAGTTCGGCCACTTCGACAGATGACGGGTGAAGCAGAGTTCAACGAGGTGTACTTCACAGATACCCGAGTGCCAGTGTCGGAAACGTTGGGCAATGTTGGCGACGGTTGGCGCGTGAGTCTCACGACGCTCATGAACGAGCGTGTGGCAATCGGTGGAGCGATTCCCCAAAAGGGATCTGGTCCAATCAGAGAAGCAGTGAAACTGTGGCAGCAATTACCTGTTGAATCACGAAATCTCGCAAATGCCTGTTGAATCACGAGATCTCGCAACGAAGGATCAGTTGATGAAGTTGTGGATTCGTTCCGAGGTTGCGCGTCTCACCAACATTCGCGCAGGGCAAAGCAGGAAGATGGGTGTTCCAGGCCCAGAAGGATCAATCGGCAAAATGGCAAGCGCTGACCTCAATAAGGAAACCTATGAGTTCTGCATCAAGCTTCTCGGAGCTGAAGGAATGTTGTACGGCAGTTATGAAATGGTTCGTCCAGAAACGGCGATGAGTTTCGATTCGATACCTAAGGCGTTCTTAAGGGCTCGTGCTAACAGCATCGAAGGTGGCACTAGTGAAGTGATGCGCAACATTCTTGGGGAGCGAGTTCTTGGTTTGCCTGGCGACGTGCGTGTCGACCGTGAAATTCCGTGGAGCAAAGTTCCAAGAAACTAATTTTCTGGTGGGTCAATCAAGCGAAGTGAGAACATCACTTGCACTGACCAATCGGTCGTCAACGGTTGTTTGCGGTGTCACGTGGGCCCCAAGAAGTGCCAGCGCTGCAGTCTCTATGGCGAGTTGCAATTGACGAATATTGCGTGGTGGTGGAAAATACTCTTCTTCACGAGTAATCCTGATCTCTTCTACGCCGTTTGCGGGGTTAAGAAATGCAAGAACTTCGTTGACGAGATCTTCTGGCGCTGACGCTCCAGCAGTTACCCCGACCACTCCGTGCAGCGTGCGAGGAAGTTCATCGACACCATTGATTCTGTAGACGGCTGAGCATCCCTCATCTCGTGCAAGTTTTTCAAGTGCTCGTGTATTTGATGAGTTTGCCGAACCAATCACAATGACCGAATCGCATTGAGATGCGATTTGCAATAGCGCACTTTGACGATTTGTGGTTGCAAAACACAGATCACTTCGACCCGGAGACCACACCGACGGGTATTTCACGCGTACCGCATCTGCAATACCCGCCCAATCTCTATGTGACAAGGTCGTTTGTGCGAGAAGAGCTACGGGTTGTTCGAAATGTGGGAGGGCTGCAACTTCGTCAAGTGATTCGACTCGCGAAATCGCATGCGGTGCGACAGCCATCGTGCCGACAGCCTCTTCGTGGCCCTCGTGTCCGACATAGACAATCTGGTAACCCTTGCCAGCTCGAACTCGCACTTCGTGATGGACCTTGGTGACAAGTGGACATACCGAATCAACAACGTAACTTCCGCGCTGCCGAGCAAGTGCGACGACTTCTGGTGCTGAACCATGTGCCGACAACATGATTGGTTTTCCAAGCGGAACTTCAGAGATGTCATCAATAAAGATCACACCGAGTTTCAGGAAACGATCAACAACTGCCTGATTGTGCACAATTTCGTGATAGCAGTACACGGGGGAGGGAAATGTGCGAACCATCCACGCAAGTGCCTTGATGGCCATTTCAACTCCAGCGCAAAACCCACGTGGTGCAGCGAGGAGCACCTTGTCGACTGTTGACGGCTCACTCGGCTCTACGTTGGTCAGAGAAGTTAGGTGATTCTGCACTGATACAGAGATTACTTCAGTGCTTTTGTTGGTTTCGGGCTAAGACCAATGTTTGACGTTCGACAGTAGAATGAGCAAGTGACGAACGAAGTGATGCCAATCGAGCAGCCAGAACTGCCGACAGTGGTGATTGTTGGGCGTCCGAATGTGGGCAAGAGCACGTTGTTCAATCGCTTCATGGGCTCACAGGTTGCAATCGTTGAAGATCAGCCCGGAATAACCCGCGATCGTTTCGAGCGCGAAGTTGAATGGACTGGGAAAAAGTTCAATCTGGTGGATACCGGTGGTTGGATGCCTGGGGGCTCAGAGCTTGACGCCAAGGTCAGTCGTCAGGTTGAAGAGGCGGCAAAGTCAGCGAGCTTGGTGCTATTTGTCGTCGATACCGCAATCGGTGTAACCGATGATGATGAGCAAATCGGACTCTGGTTGCGTCGCCTGTCATGTCCGGTGATCGTGGTGAGTAACAAAATCGATTCTGATAAACGAGAGGCCGATCGTTGGGACTTCATGAAGCTTGGCTTCGGAGAACCAGTTCCTGTGTCAGCGTTACACGGTCGCAAATCCGGTGACCTTCTCGACATGATTCTCGAAACCGTCAACGCCCCTGAAGCAGTTGAGGAAGAGAAACTTCCACGGGGAGTGTCGGGTATACCTCGCGTCTCGATCGTGGGGAGGCCAAACGTTGGTAAGAGCACACTGTTCAATCGACTTGTGGGCGAAGATCGATCAATCACCCATGACATGGCCGGAACAACGCGCGATGCAATCGACACACAGGTAGACACGCCAGACGGACCGATTGTATTTGTGGATACTGCCGGTATGCGCCGCAAGAGCAAAGTAGATGAATCTGCCGAGTATTACTCTTTCGTCCGCGCACTACGTGCAGTAGATGAGTCGGATATCGCGTTGTTGGTGATCGATGCCCAAGAGGGAATCACCAGTCAAGATCAACGCTTGGCAGAGAGGATCGATGCTGCTGGGTGCCCGGTCATTGTGGTGTTGAATAAATGGGAAACGCTTGATGCTGATGGACGAGAGCACATTGATACTGAGATGACTCGCAAGTTGTATTTCATCGGCGATGCACCAGTTCTTAAGCTTTCCGCTCTCACAGGTAAGGGAGTACATCGCTTGCTGCCGATCTTGCAAGAATGTATTGCCGATTATCACAAGCGTGTTCCCACAAAGGATGTCAATAGGGTTATCGCCGAAGCGCAGCAGAAGCAGCCTGCTGGTGCGGGCGCACGGGTGCTGTACGCATTGCAAGGTGCAAACGATCCGCCAACATTTACGTTGTTTGTCAATCGCGAACTTCCTCAACACTATTTGCGCTATCTCGAACGTAGTATCCGTGAAAAATTTGAATTCGGTTCAACTCCCATCAAGTTGCGAGTTCGCAAGCGCTCTGATTGAGGTGAATAATGCCGTGGTGTGAGCCATGTTCAAAGTATTTTGCTCCGAGCGCGATGGGCGATGATGGATCGTGTCCACAGTGTTTTGCAATTGCTGACATGCCATCTGCTCATGGATCCATCACTGCCAAGAATTTGGACTTAAAGAAACTTGCCGCACACGATGAACAAGACATTCCATTGCCATGGCATTTCAAGTTGCTGGTTGGGGCATTATTGCTGTATTTGTCGTGGAGAGTTATTGAGCTCTTCCGTTAGGCTCGTGGCATACGGGCTGTAGCGCAGCTTGGTTAGCGCGCTTGTCTGGGGGACAAGAGGTCGTGGGTTCAAATCCCGCCAGCCCGAC
>LIAZ01000036.1 GCA_001438985.1 Acidimicrobium sp. BACL17 MAG-120823-bin42
AAGGGTCGTAGTTTTTTCGCTGATCGTTTAGGAGATCAGGTTGCAGATCCACGATTCACATTGGTCGATGACCCAACCAATCCATTGGCGTACACGGCAACCGATATCGACGGTGAAGGGCTTGCCGCGCGCCGCAATGTGTTGATCGAAAATGGTGTACTCAAGAAGTTCGTGCATTCGTCATACAGCGCTCGCCGAATGAACACCGTCAGCACGGGCAATGCAACGCGTGGTGGATTTGCGGGATCACCTGGCGTTGGGTGCTTGGCTATGCAGCTGGTACCCGGCACTTCGTCCCAAGAAGAACTGATTGCTGGCGTCGATGATGGGGTGCTCATTCAGATGGTGTCGGGCCTGCACAGCGGCGTCAATCCCATCTCGGGAGATTTCTCGACGGGGGCCTCCGGGATGCTGATTAGCAATGGCGCAATAGGTGCGCCTGTTCGCGAATTCACTATTGCCAGCACCCTGCAAAGGATGTTGCAAGACATTGTGGCAATTGGGGGAGACGTCGATTGGTTGCCTTCGCGGGCCCATGGAATGTCGCTTGTGATCCGCGATGTGACTATGAGTGGTACATAATCCCGTACACCCATTTGCTAGTTTTTTTCCGTGGCAAAAAGTACCAAAGTTGTCGGTCTCGATTGGTTATACCGAAAAATGGATGAGCACGAATACTCAAGCTTGCAGGCAGTGGCCGAAGCATGTGATCTCAATCGTGGCAACCTGTATCGCTATTTCACATTTGAAACGCGACCATCTATTGAAGTGTTACCCAAACTGTGCAGCGGCTTAAATGCCTCTCCTCTCGAGGTGCTCACTGCCTTAGGTATTCAATTCGATTAGTTGTTTATTTAGAACGAATCACAATCGTTTGAGCATCAACCTGTTCAAAGGCGCGGGCCTCATCGTCACTTGACCACAGGCTCATGAAACCATCAACAACAAACTCTCGCATGGGATGTGTAACCGCGCTCAGCACGCCACCGATTTCGTCGTGCCAATGAAATGTCAGTCGCAGCCTGCCGTCGGGTTGGGTGTGAAGTGAAGGGGCAGTCGGGCGCTCGGTGAGTTCAATTTCCAATTCCACGCAGTTGGCTCCGTTTCCTAGCACTAGACCGTTGTGATTATGCAACAATACACACAGCACTGGACCGCTTTGGTGTAAGCATTAGATATGTCGATCTTCCATGCCATCGTGCTTGGGATTGTGCAAGGGCTCACCGAGTTTTTGCCCATCTCGTCGAGCGGACACCTGATAGTGGTGCCCTGGCTGTTCAACTGGAACGATTTTGGCGATGCGCAAGCCACAGCGCGAGCGTTCGACACGGCATTGCATCTTGGAACGTTGATTGCCGTGCTGTTTTACCTGCGGCAGGATTTGGTGCCTTACGTGCGTCATGGATTGCGCATGGTGGTGTCTCGCAAGACTGCAGACACCACGATCGGAAAACGAGCGTGGCTGTTTGTGCTTTCTGCGGTGCCGGCAGCAATTGTGGGAGCAGTTGCAGAGGACTGGATTACGGAACAACTCGGTACTCCAGTATTGATCGCAGTTTCACTGATTGCGTTTGGTGCGTTGTTGATCTGGGCAGATAAACAATCGGGCGCTCGTCAACTTGATTCGTTTACGCGACGCGATGCGCTGCTGATTGGTGCAGCACAGGTGCTTGCGTTAAACCCCGGCACGTCGCGCTCGGGGATCACCATCACTGCTGCCCGTAGATTTGGGTTTTCGCGTGATGCTGCTGCGCGCGTCAGTTTTTTGATGAGTGTTCCCATCATTGGTGGTGCCGTGTTGTTGAAGTTATTCACGCTTGCACAGGATGGAATTCCTGAAGGATTCATTGTTCCGATGATTGTGGGAATCATTTCGGCAGGAATTTCGGGTTGGTGTGCAATGTGGGCAATGATCCGGCTGTTGCGCACGCGTAGCTTTACGCCGTTTGTGATGTATCGCTTCGTTGCGGGTACAGCAATTTTGGCGATTGCCGCAAGTGCGTGGCGCTAACTCGCTAACACAATTGCAGCCTCACCAATTGCTGCAGCACTGGCAACGAGTGGTGCAACTTGCTCGCTGACGGCAACAACCACCCCAACATCGTCGGGCAAAGTTGACAACACCACACCCTGGGCGGCGATGATCTTGCCATTAGCAATGATGTCGACAATGGTTCCCGGTGTAAGCGGCGGCATTGCCACACGCGGAACGATGGAAACTGCGCGCATGCCAGCGGGAACTATGGATGCTTTGTCTGGTGCCGACGAGTTTTGAGTGCTGATCACGTCGCCTTGCGTAATCAGTGATGTTGCCGTGAGTACATCGGGCAGCGATGTGAGCGTTGATGGCAAAACAAATTGCGTAGGCATGGTGAACTCGTGCGTATTGCCGAGAGTGATGGGTTCGCCAATTGCGATGTCGGTTGCAGCAAGGCGAACCATGATGTAGTCACCCAGAAGGCTTCTTTGTTGTTGCAACTGCATCACCGAGAGCGCATAAATGAGACCACCGATTGCAGCCAAGGTAGAGATGGTTGCTAATTGAATGCGACGACTGCGACACAGGTTGCTATATGCGCGCTGAACGAGGTGGATAAGTGGCGTGAAGCGTGGGTGATTGAGGTTCATCACCCGATGTGTTCGCGCAACGCGAAAAGCGGATGTTTAGTCGGTGGATGCGGCGGGAGCAGCAGGCGTAGCAGGGGCTGTTGATGGCGAAGCCGCTGCAGCAGACGAACCTGACGATGCAGACGAACTCGAAGACGAACCTGAGTCGGTCTTGTAGAAACCGCCACCTTTAAATGACACACCAACAGGTGTAAACACCTTTTTTACGGGCTTCAGCACGCCGTCTACAGGATGGGCGATTTCGGTGAGCGGGTCATCGGAGAAGGCTTGCTGGACTTCGATGGTCTCGCCAGAGTCAATGAATTTGTAGACATACGTGGGCATAAGACCAGTAATTCTAGGATGCAGGTATGGCTATGCGCACTGCTGTTATTCCTGCTGCCGGCCTCGGCACCCGCTTTCTTCCTGCGACTAAGGCAGTGCCCAAAGAGCTCATGCCAATTTTTGATACACCAGCCCTGCAATTGGTGATGGATGAGGCAATCGGAGCAGGGGTGGAGCACATCGTGGTGGTCTCCAATGTTGCCAAGCCAGGTATTGAGGAGTATCTCAAGCCGTCAGCCGACACGGTTGCGCGTGTTCGCAATAGTGGACGAACTGAGTTGGCCGACAGATTGGAACGGATCGGCAAGGATGTGCGCGTCAGCGTTGCTTATCAAGACCAACCGCGTGGACTTGGTCATGCCGTATCGTGTGCGCGCCAAGCGGTGGGTGACGAAGCGTTTGCGTTGCTTTTGCCCGATGAAATCATGGGCGACTCATCGTTGCTGTTGCAGATGGCGCAGATGCATAACGAAACCGGCAAGACCATTGTTGGGTTAAAGCGCGTGCCAAAAAATGAAGTCAGTGCATATGGCGTGATCACCACAACGGGAACAACGGGCGAACATGGTGAAGTGACCATCACGGGAGTGGTGGAAAAGCCATCGGTCGAAGAAGCACCAAGTGACATCATCATTATTGGGCGCTATGTCTTAGCGCCCGACATGTTTGACATTTTGGAAACGCTTGCACCGGCGCCGAGTGGAGAAATTCAGCTCACTGACGCGTTGCTGATTGGCGCCAATTCGCGCACGGTAGATGGCGTAGTGAGCGATATCGAGCGCCACGACACGGGAACGCCAATGGGGTGGTTGCAAACCGTGATTGAGTTGACATTAAAACGTGAAGATGCGGGAGCCGAATTGAGAACATGGTTGAAAGGAACGTTGTCATGAGCGAATTGAAAGTCACGATTGATCCCAAAGAAGTAGGAATGAGCGCAGAGCGTCTTGCTCGCATTGACGGACATTTCAAGAATTATGTAGACGACGGACGCCTGCCTGGGTATCACGTTGCAGTTGCTCGCTACGGACAAATTGTGCACAGCAGCACGTATGGCATGCGCGATGTCGAGGCGAAATTGCCGATTGAGCAGAACACGATGTATCGCATTTATTCGATGACTAAACCGATTACTTCAATTGCGCTGATGATGCTGGTTGAAGAGGGCAAAGTTCAGCTCACCGATGAAGTGAGCAAATACATTCCATCATTTGGTGATGTTCGTGTGTTCGCTGGCGGATCATCAATAAAGCCAATCACGGTTCCATCGCGTGCACCCATGCGCGTGTGGCACTTGCTCACGCATACTGCAGGCCTGACATATGGCTTTAACTATTACGACGCGACAGATGCCATTTATCGCACGCGTGAAGACGAGTTCGCCAAAGAGCACCTCAATCCAACACTCGAGCAAGTGTGTGACAACTTCGCAGCAATGCCATTGGTGTTCGAACCAGGAACATCGTGGAACTACAGCGTGGCTACCGATGTAGTTGGCCGTTTGGTGGAAGTGATTTCGGGAATGCGACTGTGGGATTTCTTGCACAAGAAAATCTTGAGTCCACTCGGCATGAACGACACGTCGTTTTATGTTGCCCCCGAAAAACAGTCGCGCTTGGCTGCGCTGTATGCCTTCGATCCGTCACCTGCCAGAAAGGTTCGGTACGGAGCGATTGAAAACCAAGTAGTCACCGAGCGCTCGTGGGATTCGGGTGGCGGCGGTTTGGTCTCCACTGCTGCTGACTACTGGAAGTTTTTGCAGATGTTAGAAAACGGTGGTGAGTTAAACGGTGCGCGCATCATTTCACCAACCACACTTGATCTGATGACCATGAACCACCTTCCTGGCAACAAGGACATCTCGGACTGGGGCCGCCCAATGGGCGAAGAAGTGTTTTATGACGGACTTGGTTTCGGTCTTGGTTTTGCCGTGGTGATTGACCAAGCGAAAACCAAAGTGGGGTGCCCAAATGGCACGTACAGCTGGGGTGGAATGGCCAGTACCGCTTTTTGGATTGATCCGGTTGAGGAAATCTCAACCATGTTCTTCACGCAGTTGATGCCATCAACCACGCATCCAATTCGTCCGTTCTTGCGCAGTCTGGTGTATCAGGCAATCACTGAGTAACGCGACGGAATGAATTCGGTTCGTCAAGCACGAACCCATGCTTATCAACTTCGACCTCAACTTCTGAATCAGTTGCCAGGCTGGTGTAGCGCCATGTGCGTTCGCTTGCTCGTGTGTAGATCTGCGGTGCAACGACTACTGCGAGTGTCTCAATATCGATCGTGATCACATTTTGTTGCGCGCTATGACCAACGTGTAGCGGAAGGCGACGAATCGGGATCACGTTGGTAAATGGCGTTCCGCGCAAATCGATGTCGATGCATCCGTCGAGTTCGGTGCGATGCGCGCCATTCATTTCGCCCCATCTGCCATGACCATCTGTTGCCAGCCACAGATCGGGTTCGTCCATGTCGCGAAAGAGGAGAAACTGTTGCACCATCCACGACGCCGAAAGCCGAAACACAAACTGCGCGTTATCTCGGCCCAATGTTCCGTCTGCTGTCCAGCCCTCGTTTTCCCAACGTAACGACACGGTGCTGAGATGGTCGCCGTCGGTAGTCGCCCACGATGCGGTGAAGCCCGATGCACCAAGCGCTGGGTAATTGGCCATGACTACAGCCTGTCATGTCGCGGTACCGTTCAGACCAATGATTCCGCTGCACGAAGCTCAGGACGCGGTGTTGGCAGGGTGCCAACCACTTGCTCCACAGTTGGTTGCGTATCACGAGATGACGGGCAGGGTGTTGGCCCAAGACATTGTGGCTCCCGAAGATGTTCCGCCGTTTAGCAACACGGCAGTAGATGGTTATGCGGTGCGCTCGATTGATGCACACACAACACCCGTTGAACTTCGCGTTGTCGACACGCTTGCTGCGGGTGCCGAGCCAAAGATTGCAGTTGGTGAGCACGAAGCAATTCGCATTATGACGGGTGCGCCACTGCCTGCCGGTGCTGATGCAGTGGTGATGGTTGAAGATACGCAGCGCGTGGGCGAAACACATGTCAGCATCTTGCGCGCGGCAAACGTGCATGACGGAATTCGTGATGCCGGAAGCGATGTGCGCGCAGGCGAAACCGTGTTTGTGTCTGGCACGGTGTTGAATGCGGCGGGTATCGGTGTGCTTGCAAGTGTGAATGCGCGAACTGTGCGTGCGTTTCCACGAGCACGTGTTGCGTTGTTATCCACTGGCGATGAACTTGTTGTTGATGGTTCGCCGCTGCGCATTGGCCAGATTCGCGAGAGCAACCTCACCATGTTGCATTCAATGATCGCCGATACAGGATGCGATGTAATCAACCTTGGCGTGGTGCGCGACGACGAGGCAGAACTTGAGCGAGTGTTACGCGACGTTACGCAGCGTTGCGATGCCATTGTTACGAGTGGCGGTGTGAGCATGGGCGACTTTGATGTGGTCAAAGCGGTGCTGTCAAAGATTGCAACCATGAACTGGATGCAGATGGCAATCAAGCCTGCGAAACCATTTGCCTTTGGACAACTGACATCAACAGACGGGCGAGTGATCCCGATCTTTGGTCTGCCGGGCAACCCTGTTAGTTCGTTGATTAGTTACGAGCTGCTGGCGCGGCCTGCGTTACGCAAAATGATGGGACACCAGCATCAGTTGTTGAGGCCAGCAATTCGGGCAGTGCTTGACACGCCACTGAAGCGCAAACAAGACGGCAAGATTCACTTCATGCGTGTATTCGGTGAGTTTGGCGCAGACGGCCGACTTCATGTGCGCGATACTGGCCCGCAAGGCAGCCATCAACTTGCCAGCACGGCTATGGCTAACGGCCTTGCCTGCGTGCCTGATGGACAGGGTTTGAGTGAAGGCGCTGAAGTGGATGTGTACCTGCTGGGCTAAGGCAGTGGTGCAGGCGAACCCTAGGCTGAGCCTGTGGAACTGATTGATCCGTTTGGTCGAACTGTGCGCGATTTGCGCATTTCCATCACTGACCGCTGCAACTTTCGGTGCACGTATTGCATGCCCGCAGAGGGGATGAAGTGGCTGCCTCGTGAAGAGGTGTTGTCGTACGAAGAACTGCATCGCATCGCCAACATTTGTGTCTCACATTTTGATGTTGATGGCATTCGTCTGACAGGCGGCGAGCCAACCATGCGCGCCCACCTGCCGGTGTTGATCAGCAAGCTTGCAGTGCTGCAGGTTCCGCAATCGGCCAACTCGCCACGCGCGGGAAAACCAATCGACGTCGCCGTTACAACAAATGGTGCAACGCTGCGTTTAATCGCCCAAGAGTTGTACGACTCGGGTTTACGTCGCATCAACATCAGCCTCGACACGTTAAAGAAGCAACGGTTTTTCGAGATGACGCGACGGGACGAGTTGGAGCACGTGCTGGATGGCATCGATGCCGCAATCGCCACCGGTTTCTCGCCAGTAAAGATCAACGTTGTCGTGCAGCGCGGTATCAACGATGATGAAATCGTCGACCTTGCAACGTTTGGTCGCGACAAAGGTGTTGAGGTTCGCTTTATCGAATACATGCCACTTGATGCAGATGGCACCTGGCAGAACAATCAGGTGGTTGGGCAAGACGAAATTGTCGACACGATTAGCAAGGTGTATCCGCTGGAGTTGATGCCTGCGCGAGGCGCGGCACCTGCAGACCGCTGGCGTTACACAGACGGTAAAGGCACCGTCGGCGTAATTCCTTCAGTAACAAAACCGTTTTGTGGCGACTGTGATCGTGTGCGTCTCACCGCCGATGGCCAATTTAGAACATGTCTGTTTTCGACAACCGAGTTTGATTTGCGCGCAATGTTGCGCAACGGTGCAAGCGATGATGACATCGCAGCAGAAATCAAACGCGCAGTGGGCACGAAGTGGGCGGGCCACAACATTGGCAACGTCACGTTTGTTCGTCCTCGGCGTTCGATGAGCCAAATCGGCGGGTAGTGATGAGCGACGCACCACAGTTTTCGCACTTAGACGATGCGGGCAACGCTCACATGGTTGATGTCACGGCAAAGAACGCAACAGCACGTCGTGCGGTGGCGCGATGCACGGTGCGGATGTTGCCAGAGACCGCTGCGGCGATTGCTAACAATGGCATTCCGAAAGGCGATGTCATTGCGGCTGCACGGATTGCAGGCATCATGGCCGCCAAGCGCACGAGCGACATGATTCCGTTGTGTCACCCATTGCAGATTGGGGCAGTGCGAATCGATTTCGAGGTAGGCGAGTCGGGTGTGGCAATCGAGGCCCAGGTTGACACCGTGGATCGCACGGGGGTGGAAATGGAAGCCCTGCACGCCTGTTCGGTGGCAGCCCTGACTATTTATGACATGTGCAAGAGCGCCGACAAAGCCATGTCCATAGAGGGCTTGGCCTTGTGGGAAAAGACGGGTGGCAAAAGCGGCCCCTACAAGCGGGCGAATGCCTCATAATTCAGACAAATTGGCGAGATTCACCCCTAGTTGTCCGTTTTGTAGCAATTCTGTAATACAATTGTGAACTCATGAGCACATTGATTCTTCTCATCGTGGGTGCCGCCTGGCTTGCCGTCTTGCTCCCACCACTTGTCCGTGCTCGCCTCAATGGTTCGCCAGCAAACTCGGTCACCAACTTCCGTCGCCAACTCAATCATCTCGAAAGCGCTGGTGGTCGATACCCACAGCAACAACTTCGCGGCATGGCTCGTCCGCTCGCGCCATCGCAGCAGCGTCCAGCAGGTCGTGCGCAACGGCCAATGGCGTATGGCCCAATGACGGGTGCACTTGTGCGTCAGTCGTCAACTCGTCCGCAATATCGTCCGGCCCCATCCACACATCAGGCAATGATTCGCCAGAAGCGCCAAAACTTGGTGCTCGGTCTTGCCGGTACGTGTGTGGTCTCGTTGCTGCTTGGCGTTGCCACGCAGGCGACCCTGTTTGTTTACTTGTTCATGCTCAGCCTGTTGGCACTTGTGGCCTACTGCTACGTGCTGGTGCAGATGCGAGTGCGACGCGACAACGAGCGTTATCTGTCGCAATTCCGCCGCACGATCTAGCTAGGCCCGGCTGTGGCTTGGAGCCACCAACCCCTTGACCGCTAGTGTTTTTCGCGGGGGTATAGCAACATGTCGATGACATTTCTTGAAGCAAACACTGCGGTAACTGGTCCGGGGCAAATCTTTGAGTTGATTGACGGCGAAGTGCGTGGCGTCAAGATGAAGGTGTTCAAAAACGCCCCTGCTCACCTTGGCCAGGTATTTGCCGGCTCGCGTGGTCATGGTGACAAGACATTCCTTGTGTACGAGGATGAGATCATTACGTTTGCTCAGGCCGCCGATCGCATTGATGCACTCGCATCGTTGTTGGTGAACACCTATGGCGTAAAAAAGGGCGACCGTGTTGCGGTTGCCATGCGCAACTTCCCCGAATGGGTGATGTCGTTTGCAGCAATCATTTCGGTGGGTGCCATCAATGTGTCTATGAACTCGTGGTGGACAGAAGACGAGATGGATTTCGCACTTGAAGACTCGGGTGCAACGGTGCTGATCTGCGATCAACCGCGATT
>LIAZ01000037.1 GCA_001438985.1 Acidimicrobium sp. BACL17 MAG-120823-bin42
AACAAGCAGAAGCGGCGATCCGTAATTTAGCCAAGGCCACACGCCATGTTCTGTATCTCGAAGTCCCTACAAAATCTGATCTCCGTCACGTTGTTGACAAAGTGGCAACAGATCTTGACATTCATGCGCGTACGGGAGATTGGTACCGCAATCGTTTGTCGAAATACTTTGTCCAAGCCGGTGCAGGGCTGTGGGTTGCGAAATCTTCTGAAGCAGTGCTCTATGAATTGGAGCGAACGAAAAAGTAGTTGCTTTTTAGGTCGTTACTTGTTTGACGACAGTGCAGCCCACACCGAAGCGGTGCAACCAGCAGCAGCGAGCGCCTTCAGTACATCGCCAACCAAAAATGGTGCGACTCCGAGGCTGATTGCATTTTGCTCGCCATTGGCAAGCGGCATATTCAAATGAATTGACAACCAACTTGCTCCACATGCATAGATGATGGTGGAGCCAAGCAACATTGCCGGAAGTGAGGTTGCAAAGTTGCGGTCATGCTTGCGCTCCGCCAAATAACCAATCGCGGCTGCTGCGACAACGAAACCGACGAGGTATCCCATCGTTGCGCCTGTTCCCGCTTCCCAGCCACCAGTGCCGCCTGAATAAAACGGCAAACCGATGAGTCCTGCTGACCAGTACAACATTTGGCTCAACGCACCTCGGCGCATGCCAAGCACGGCTCCTGAAAGCAACACAGCAAATGTTTGACCCGTCAATGGAACCGGCGTGAAACCCAATGGAATTTCAATTTGCGCGGCTGCTGCTGTCAGCAATGTGAAGCCAACAACGAGAGCTACATCTTGCAAGAGCGCCCTGCTACGCGAATCATGACGCGGGAACAGGTCTGCAAGCACTTGGGTTGACGATGACGCGGGTGAAAAAACGGTGGTAGCCATGGCTCCTGACTTTACAGGCGACAACACATAAACCTGAAACCCTCTGCCTAGCATTGAGTTATGGAAAACGCGGTGCACGAAGCCTTTGCGCTTGCCGAGCATGCTGCAACAGTTATCCAAAAAACTTTTCCTGCACACCACGAGGTCCTCGTTGTACTTGGTTCGGGATGGGCTGAATCAGTCCCCGCGCTCGAGGCACTCTCCACCAGCCCAGTGCACACATTAGAAATCGCCGAAATTCCAGGATTTAAGAAGCCAACTGCTCTTGGTCACGGTGGAGCGCTGAAATCCATCACTGTCGGTTCCACTCCTGTCTTACTTTTGACAGGTCGAACTCACTTATACGAAGGACGTGGCGTTCACGCCGTTGTTCATGGCATTCGTACTGCATACAACTTGGGTTGTCGCACCGTCATCTTGACCAATGGCGCTGGATGTCTGCGCACCGACTGGCAGGTGGGAACACCTGTCGTGATACGCGACCACATCAACCTCACTGCACATTCACCACTTACCGGCGACAACGCACCACCACTCGCTGGACGTTTCGTTGATCTCACCGATGCATACGCAACATCCTTGCGCGATCTTGTGCGCTCCATTGAGCCCAGCATTAACGAAGCCGTATACCTCGGACTGCACGGTCCGCATTTTGAAACACCGGCAGAAATCACGATGGCCGCAACATGGGGTGCAGAAATGGTCGGAATGTCAACCGTGCTTGAAACCATCGCTGCCCGACACCTTGATATGAACGTCTTGGCCTTATCACTTGCCACCAACCTGGCATCTGGTCTGAGCGGCAACAAACTCTCTGGTGAAGAGGTCATCCAAGTTGGTAAAGACTCGTCTAAAAGAGTTGGCGATCTGCTGAGTCGTGTGCTCGTTGCATTTGACCAGCAACAGAACGGAAAACGTTCATGAGCAACGACCTGTTGGCAATCACTCATGCCCGCGTTGTCACCGTTGACGAACACGGCACCGTCTTTGACGATGCAACCATTGTTGTTGACAACTCAGGTTGCATCCGTGAAATTGCTACTGGGGATATTGCTCATACCGCAACAACGGTGATTGATGCACGAGGCGGCATCGTGATGCCAGGGTTAGTCAATGCACATGCCCATTTGGGGATGACGCTGTTTCGCGGACTTGGCGATGACATGAACTTGGAAGATTTCCTGGCGCGCTTGATGCCTGCAGAAATCAGCATCTTGAATCACGACGCAGTAGTTGCCGGAACCGAACTTGGTGCTCTCGAATCACTCCTCGGTGGAATCACCACCACACTCGATATGTACTACCTGCCTGACGCTGCACAGCAAGTAGCAGAACGCAGTGGCATGCGTATTTTTTCTGCGCCAAACTTGCTCGAGTCTGACGGACCAGAGCCACTGGCTTTTGATCAGCGAATGCAATGGTCAGAGCAATGGTTGCAACAAGCACAATCAGATGGCAATGATCACCTCAATTGGCTTGCGCCTCACAGCACCTACTTGCTTGGTGATTCACATCTTCGACGGATTGCCGAATTAGCCCACACATACGGTGCTCATATTCATGTCCATGCCTCGGAAACCGTTGGTGAAATGACACTTGTTGCCAACCGTCATCACGGTCGCACGCCGATTCAGGTACTGGCTGATACCGATCTACTCACCGATGCGGTACTCGCACACGGTGTGCACCTCAGCGACGAAGACATTGAACTTATTGCCGATCACCATGCATCGATCACCCATTGCCCTGCCAGTAACCAAAAACTTGCAAGTGGAACAGCACGCATTATTGACCTGCATAAAGCGGGAGTAAACGTGGCTCTTGGAACAGACGGTCCGGCTTCGGGCAACGACATGGATTTATGGCTTGCAATGCGACTTGCTGGATATGCGCAGAAGAACACATCAAACGATCCAACGGTGATGCCCGCACTCGACGTTCTCCGCATGGCAACCATCAACGGCGCACGGGCATTGCACGTTGATCACCTCATTGGATCACTTGAAGTTGGTAAGGCTGCAGACATCTTGGTTCTTGACGCCGATTCGCCTTCACTCACCCCGATCTTCGACCCACATGTGGCAATTGTTGCATCTGCTGGCCGAGCCGATGTCTCCTCGGTCATCGTTAACGGGCGCTTGGTTGTCCACGAAAAGCGTTCGCTCACCATTAACCACAAGGAAACTGTGCAACGAGTTCGCCAACTTGGTGGAAATGTGATGGCAGCAGTTAAAGAAGTTGAGCGCACCCGCGGCAAGTAGTTGTCGCCAGCACAACTAATGTGGCGTTATGGCCACTCCTTCAATTGATTGGGCAGCACTTCGCAACGCTGCCAACGAAGCTGCAACGCATGCCTATGTTCCCTATTCACAGTTTCGAGTTGGCGCAGCAGCCCTTGTCGACGATGGCCGAATCATTTCTGGCTGCAATGTCGAAAATGCATCGTATGGACTCACGCTGTGTGCAGAGTGCGCGATGATCGGACAGCTGCACATGGGTGGAGGTGGACGTTTGCTCGCCGTGACGTGTGTGGGAAATGGCACGCACGTCACGCCATGTGGTCGGTGCAGACAACTGTTATGGGAGCACGGTGGTGCGAACTTGCTTGTTGAAGTCGAAGGTGTACCCACGCCGATGACGGTCTTGTTGCCCGCCGCATTCCCCGAACATTCCAACTTTGAAAACCCTGCCGAACAGTAGAACCTCATGAACTCGATTCTCACCACACAACAACTTGAGCAATACCACCGCGATGGATTCATCGTGCTTCCAAAGTTTGCGAGCGACGAAGAGTGTTTAGCACTACGTGAACGAGCGCTCAAGTTGGCCAAAGAACACGTGCCGTCCCCCGAGCAAGCAACCATTTTCACTGCAGATTCCACTGCAAAACATGCTGCTGATCAATACTTTTTGTCGAGTGGTGACAAAATCCGTTGCTTCTTTGAAAAAGACGCCTTTGATGAACACGGCACGCTTCGCGACGAAGCGCATTTGTGCCTGAACAAGCTCGGCCATGCCATGCATGACCTTGACCCACAGTTCAGCAGATTCAGCCACACGGAGAAGCTCGCAACCGTTGCCAAGCAAATCGGTATGACCGAACCAAAACTGTTGCAAAGCATGTACATCTTTAAGCAACCACGCATCGGTGGCGAAGTTCATTGCCACACCGATCACACGTTTTTATGGACTGAACCACAATCAGTTGTTGGCTTTTGGTTCGCCATTGATGATGCAACAACCGAAAACGGTTGTATGTGGGCCCTACCTGGCGGGCACAACATTCCCGTTAAGTCACGGTCGCGTGTTAACGCAGAGCGCACAGCAAGTTTCATGGAAGTGTTTGACGAAACTCCATACCCCACCGAAGGACTTGTTCCGCTTGAAGCAGAACGCGGAACACTGGTGCTGCTTAACGGAACGCTTCCGCACTTAAGCGGACCAAACACCAGTGACAAGCCTCGGCATGCGTACACCATTCATGCAATTGATGGTGTCGCGCAATACCCACATGACAACTGGCTACAGCGACCAAGCCTGGTGATGGCTGGATTTAACGACTAATCAGCTACTTGATCAGTAGTTCAGCAATTTGCAGTGCATTCAATGCAGCACCTTTGCGCAAGTTGTCGCTTGAAATAAACAACGCCAAACCCTTATTGCCCTCGACCGAAGAGTCCTGACGGATTCTGCCGACATAACTTGGATCC
Organism: Acidimicrobium sp. BACL17 MAG-120823-bin42; assembly: GCA_001438985.1. Taxonomy (GTDB): domain Bacteria; phylum Actinomycetota; class Acidimicrobiia; order Acidimicrobiales; family Ilumatobacteraceae; genus UBA3006. The sequence continues at coordinate 4,604 of LIAZ01000037.1, forward strand.
TGCCCTGCCGCAAGGAGAGGCGTTGGAATATCTTCAACGATCACGCCTGGCGCCGTCGACAGCAACCGAGTTGCGTGCTCGGCGGTGATTGGCCGTTCAAACTCGACATTGATACTGAGTGAGTGCCCAGTAAACACCGGAACACGCACACATGTTCCCGAAACTTTTAAGCTCGGAATATGCAAGATTTTGCGACTTTCGTTACGCAGCTTTTGCTCTTCGTCGGTTTCTAGCGTGCCATCATCCATCAACGAACCGGCAAGTGGCAACACGTTGAAAGCAATTGTGCGTGCAAACTTCTTTGGTTCTGGAAAGTTGACCGACTTTCCGTCATATGTCAGTGCTTCTGCAGTTGGTGCACCGCTCTTTGTCTGAACATCAAGCTCGCTCACTCCCGACACACCGCCGCCGCTAACCGCCTGGTACGTACTTGCCACCATTCGAACAAGGCCTGCTGCGTCATGCAGTGGTTTAAGCACAGGCATCGCGGCCATTGTTGTGCAGTTTGGATTGGCAATAATTCGCTTTTTTGCAAGCGCAACATCTTCTGGGTTGACTTCAGAAACAATCAACGGCACATCTGGATTCATTCGCCATGCTGATGAATTATCAATCACCATCGCTCCAGCGTTGGCGTACTTTTCTGCAAGTGCGCGCGAGGTGGTTGCGCCCGCTGAAAACAGCACAACATCAAGTCCGTGTGGGTCTGCTTCCGCTGCGTCCTCAACAACAATCTCCTGACCATTCCACTCAATTACCGAACCTGCAGAACGAGCAGATGCGAAGAAACGAAGTGATGTAACGGGATATTTTCGCTCGGCAAGCAACTGTCGCATCACCGTTCCGACCATTCCCGTTGCACCAACAATTCCTACATGCATGGCTGTCAGGCTAACGCAGCCACATGTTTATTTGGTCCGCATTTATATTGCTTCCACAAATAACCGTCGCTACATGCTGGCCGCGCAATGCTTCATGCTCCATGATTGCAGCGATGCCGGCAACTCCTGCAGGTTCGGTAACAAGTCCAGCATGATCAAATACGACTTTCATTGCATTCTTCAATGAAGCTTCTGAGACAAGCAGTACGTCGTCGACGATTCCTTGCATATCGATAACGGCCTCGGGTACCGGCGTGCGAACCGCAATTCCGTCAGCAATGGTGTCTGCTGACGGACGTTCGACAATCGACCCTGTGGTAAAAGATGCATGCATCGCATCGGCCAACGCACTCGACACACCAATCACACGCGTGCTTGGGGAGACATGCTTTATCCATCGAGCCATGCCCGTAATCAGTGCCCCGTTGCCAAGTGGAATGAGCACTGCTTCAAAATCGGGTTGGGCCATCATCTCGACCGCAATCGACCCTGCCCCCTCCGAAATCGCAATGTCGCGACCGTCTTCAACAAAGTGTGCGCCCGTTTCTACGCAGAAGGCTTTTGCAGCTTCTTTTGCCGCATCAAAATTCTCTCCCACAAGACGAATTTGTGCACCCATGGCGCGCATTCGGTCAACCTTGAGAGGGTTTGCATGTACTGAACAAAAAATAATCAATGGCCGCTGATTACTCTGGCACACGTACGCCATTGCTTGTCCAAAGTTTCCTGCAGTTGCACACACCAACTGCCGACCGCCCAGTACAACCTTGGTCTCATGCATGAAAAAGTCAGCACCACGACCCTTGAAACTGCGAATCGGGTTTATGGTCTCCACTTTTAACATCACTTCGGCACCAAGTGCCCCAGAAAGTGGCTCGCAATTGAATTGTGGTGACCTAGTGAACACTGGGTCTATCTCGTGTGCTGATCTTTCAATGTTGTCAAGCGACAAACGGTGTTCGGTCATCACGACTGATCTTCAACCGTGGCCGAGAGCCACCAATGGCTTTTGTTCACTCGATTCATCGGTTTCACCATCACTCCTGACGTGCGCACTGTTCGTATCTGTCTCGCTGAATGGTGCACGACAATATTCGTTAAGCGTTTTCCTTGTGGCCCATACTGTGCAACATAGGCAAGCACGTGATCAGGGCTGAGTCGATTTGCTTGCCATCCCAGGCGCGTTGACCATCGTGTTACAGCAAGACGCTTTCCGATAATCGGAAGCAACCACAATTTGCGCATGGCAACCCCGAGTGGAAGCAACAATGCATCGGCAGGAACCCATGTGCGATAGTTCAGCAACACGGTTCCACCGCTTCGGGTTACACGCATTGCCTCGGTCGTCAGGGAAAGGGCATCGGTTCTTTCGCAGTGTTGCAAAGTGATGTACGAAAATGCAATATCGACACAACTGTCGGGTAGTTGCAGTGATCGACCGTCAACAACATGACACTTACGAAGTTTTGCGATGTCCCCATGACGGCCGACGGTTTCATGGCAACGCTCCAAAAAAGCTGCGTCGACATCAGCCGCAATCACGGAAAAGCACTGTTTTGTAAATGCCGAGGTCATTCGGCCGATTCCGCTACCAATTTCGAGCAGCGTCTTGTTCGCAAGCTCGTCTGGACCAAAACCAAACTGCTTCACATACCGACGTACTTCCGCATCTCCGGTTTGTACGAACTCGGCAAGTGTCAGATTTGAGCCAGTTTCGTTATTAAACACCCAACCCGTTTGCTGCACGACTTCATCGGCGTTGCTGCTCGCTTCGCTGCGATTGCCGGCACTTTCCCATGGAGTGAACTGGGTGCGCCAGGTTGATTTTGTGTCGTGTGCCATCGCACAGACAAACTTAGTTGCTACTTCCTGTCGGGAAGTGGAGCGGAATAATCTTCTCCGCTATCAAGATCGAAGGCAGTATGCAGCGCACGAACCGCTTTTTCCAACTCTGAACGATCTACCACAACCGAAATACGGATAGTGCTCGTTGAGATCATCTCAATATTGACTCCGTTATTGGCGAGTACACGGAACATTTTTGCAGCAATTCCAGGACTTGACTTCATTCCTGCACCAACAAGTGAGAGTTTTACGATGTTTTCGTCTTTGTTAATTCCTGTTGCTCCAACTTCTTCACCAACTTTTTTCAGAATTGGTTCTGCAGTCTTGATATCCCCAACAGGCAAAGTGAATGAAATGTCAGTGGTTCCATCAATTGATGTGTTCTGAACAATCATGTCAACATTGACATTTGCTGCAGCAAGTGACTCAAACAACAATGCAGACACACCTGGGCGGTCCGGCACACCGAGCAAAGTCATCTTTGCCTCGCCAACATCGTGCACTACTCCGGAAATAATTGGCTCTTCCATCTTTCGTTTCCTCTCCTCGTCTACTCCACGTACCCACGTGCCTTCTTCCCACGTAAAACTTGACCGAACATGAATTGGCACATTGTGGTTACGTGCAAATTCAACCGAACGTAATGCAAGAACTTTGCTTCCTGCACCTGCCATTTCCAGCATTTCATCAAAACTCAACTCGGCGAGTTTGCGAGCCTGCGGAACAAGACGTGGGTCGGCACTAAACACACCCGTTACATCGGTGTAAATCTCGCATGCATCTGCCTTGAGCGCTGCCGCTAATGCAACTGCAGTGGTGTCGCTACCGCCTCGACCAAGCGTGGTGATTTCGCGTTCGGTGCTGACTCCCTGAAACCCTGCGACCACTGCAACTTTTCCTGCGGCTAATGCTTCGCGCACTCGATCACCCTTGATCTCAAGAATCTTTGCCTTTGTGTGCGATGTGTCAGTGATGATTCCCACTTGGCTACCCGTAAAGCTCATTGCATCGCAACCAACATCATGCAACGCCATACACAACAGCGACATCGAAATCCGCTCACCGGTAGTCAGCAACATGTCCATCTCTCGACCTTGCGGATTGCTTGCGACTTGACGCGCTAGTTCAACCAAATTGTCGGTTGCCTTGCCCATGGCAGAAACAACCGCAACAACGTCAATTCCCTGAGCGCGCATGGTGGCAATGTGTTTTGCGACATTGCGCATCCGATCCGGGTCGGCTACTGATGTGCCACCATATTTTTGAACGATCAATACCACAGGCTCTTTACGCTACAAGGCGCGCGGGTAACCTGTATAAATCATGGGAACAGACAAGCGAAACCGCAAAAAAGAAAACCGCCGCCAACGACTTGACGACCTGGCAAAGCAACAGCACCGTCGCCGCACGCGCAAACGAATCACACGACTCGTCATCGTTATTGCATCCGTTGTTGGAGTCACCTTTATCATCTGGGTCTCGCGAGGAGATGACGCTGTCACTTCCACCGACACCACTCCAAGCACGCAAGCCAGTCAAACAGCTGAGGGCGCTGCAATCACTGGCGAAACCCCCTGTCCTGCCATTGATGGATCAAGCGAGCGAGCAGCATCATTTGAAAATGCCCCTCCAAATTGTCTAGAAGATGGCAAGACATACTCAGCAGTAGTCACAACGAACAAGGGTGAGTTCACCATTGCCCTTGACTCGCAAAAGGCTCCCCTTGCTGTCAACAGCTTTGTCACACTTGCTCGATATCAATACTTTGATAACACACAATGTCACCGAGCAATCCCTGAATTTGTTGTGCAGTGCGGTGACCCCACCGCAACGGGAAGCGGCGGGCCCGGTTACGCATTTGCCGATGAACTTCCCCAGCAGGGCGAATACACGATTGGTTCAATCGCAATGGCAAATTCAGGGCCAGACACCAACGGCAGTCAGTTTTTCATCATCACGGGTGAACAAGGTGCAACACTGCCGCCGAGTTACACACTGTTTGGACAAGTAACCGATGGTCTAGACACCACGGTTCCTGCCCTAAACGCTGCGGCCAA
>LIAZ01000038.1 GCA_001438985.1 Acidimicrobium sp. BACL17 MAG-120823-bin42
GCAGGATCGGTACGAACACTTTCGATTAATGCTGCCGATTATGGATTGCAGGTTGCCGACGTCACGCGTGTGCGTGGTGGTGATCCTGCACACAACGCAAAAGTTGTAGTGGATTGTTTCAATGGTGAGGCTGGCCCTGTTCGTGACATCGTGGTGCTAAATGCTGCGGCGGGTTTAGTGGTTGCCGGAGTTGCACGTGACATGGCGGATGCTGTTGCTCAAGCGCAGAAGTCAATTGATAGCGGCTCGGCGCTCCGCGTGGTCGAAGCATTAAAAGTCTCTAGCAACGCTGTGGCACGATAGGTCGCTATGAGTTCGTTGTCTGTGCGAGTGCCTGCAAGTTCGGCAAATCTTGGTCCTGGTTTTGACACCTTGGGCATGGCGCTCTCGCTATACCTCGAAATGGGCACGGTAGATGGCAGTCCACTTCCCGAACGCGCAAAAGTGGTTGATTCAAGTCATCCCGCCTTCGTGGCCTTTCGCCATGTTGGTGGCTCGGGTGAGGTGTGGGTGCGATCTTCGATACCGATGGGTCGAGGCTTGGGCTTCAGTGGGGCAGCGCGCGTGGCAGGGGTTGTACTTGCGCACGCACAACGCAACGGTTCCGATTCATTGGTTCGTGATCGCAAAGAACTCTTACATCTGGCTACTGAATTAGAAGGCCATCCAGACAATGTTGGTGCTTCATTGGTTGGCGGTGTCACCGCAAGTTCGGGTGGCGAAGTGGCGAGATTGCCACTCGGTTTCGATCCTGCGTTCATCGCATGGGTGCCAGAATTTCAAACCAGTACCGAAAAATCTCGGACTGCTATTCCTGCTTCCATTCCGCTTCCAGACGTTGTGTTCAACATCGGTCATACAGCATTGCTGATGGCTGCATTTGCCGCAGGCGACATCGCGGTATTGCGCGAGGCAACTAAAGATCGCATGCATCAAGATGTTCGATTTGCTGCAGCCCCGCATTCCTTCGAGGCGTTCAATGCAGCGTTGGCCACAAAGGCTTGGTGTGCTTGGTTGTCGGGTTCTGGGCCAACCGTTGGTGTGCTGTGTGCCAAGGACGATGCAGCCAACATCGCCAAGGCGTTACCGGCAACAGGCATCACGCATGTGTTGGATATCGATCGTGATGGGGCGGTGTTCCTCTAACTCTGTGACACCCAGAAGGCAAGATTCCGGAGTACGCAATTGGCGCACACATGAACTCAATAACCGAAATCAATGCCTACTGACCGAACCACAGGAGTAATCATGCAAGCACCATCAACACCATCATCATCCGTACTCGTCATCAGCTGCGACACCTGCGTCATGCGTGAAACCGACGCATGTTCCGATTGTTTAGTGTCCTTTATGTGCGGGGACACCGCCGAAACTGCGGTTGTTTTCAACCTCGAAGAGCAGCGGGCAGTCCGACTGCTCGCAAATGCCGGAATGGTGCCTACGCTTCGGCATCGTGCCGTTAGCTGATCCTCCTAATCGTTCATCCGAGAACACCGCCTATACCGAGCGTCTACTTGCGCTCGGGTTGGCACAGGGAATCGATCGCATTGGTGTAGCTCCTGCTCACATATTTGCGCGAACGCGTCACGAGTTGCATGAACGTAAACAGCGTGGATTGCACGACACCATGCAATTTACCTATCGCAACCCCGATCGCTCAACAGATCCACAGTCAACAGTTGTAGGAGCGCAATCAATCGTCGTTGGCGCACTGTCGTATGCAACTGAGCAAACTGAAGAGCACGGCTATCTCGAGGCACGTATTGCTCGTTATGCATGGAGCGATTTTTATGATCAACTGAGATCAGCGCTGAACATGGTGCGAGACCAATTACGTGCAGATGGTTTTCGCGCAGAGGTTGTCGTCGATAGCAACGCTCTTGTCGATCGAGAAGCGGCTTATCTTGCGGGCCTCGGTTGGTATGGAAAGAATGCCAATCTGTTGTTGCCAGGTGTAGGAAGTTATTTTGTTTTAGGAAGTGTTGTTACAGATGCTGTTCTTGATGTTGCGCCAGCACCACTCGATGATGGGTGCGGTGCATGCAAGCGATGTCTTGACTCGTGTCCAACGGGGGCGATTGTTGCACCTGGAGTCATTGATGCTCGCACATGTCTTGCTTGGTTGATTCAAAAACCCGGTGTATTTGAACATCGATTTCGCGAGGCACTAGGTGATCGTATTTATGGGTGTGACGATTGTCAGCAGTCGTGTCCACCAACGATCCGATTCAGTATCAAAAAACCTGTCACCGCGGTGCGTACATCAGTATCGGTTCTCACCATGTTGCAATCGTCTGACAACGAGTTGATGGCCCAAGTTGGTCAGTGGTATGTAGCAGACCGGAATCCTGTGTGGGTGAGAAGGAATTTGCTGATCATCCTTGGCAATATCGCTTCAGTATCCGATCAAGCAGTGCGCGAAGTGCTGAGTATGTATTGCCGACATGATGAACCGATGTTGCGCGCTCACGCAATCTGGAGCGCAGCCCGTCTCGGACATCGCGATCTCATTCCCGTTGCCGATGAGTCGCCAATAGTGCAGGCCGAACTCGCACATTTGCCAAAAGTGCGAATCGGTAAGGGCGTCTGACAGTATTGGGTGTCGCAACATATGAAACATCTTCTTGTCACCAACGATTTCCCGCCAAAAGTTGGTGGAATACAAAATTTGTTGTGGGAGTGGTGGCGTCGACTTCCGCCTGATTCTTTTGCAGTCCTCACATCGCCACATAAAGATTCGGCTGCTTTTGATGCTGCTCAACCATTCCTCATTCGACGCACAAAAGAGCCGGTGTTATTGCCTCATCCGTGGATGGTGCAGCGAATTAATGACATGGCGGCTGAGATCGGGGCAGATTTCATCGTCCTTGATCCAGCGGTGCCGTTGGGTATTGTCGGGCCAGCGCTCAAGTTGCCGTACATGGTGGTGGTGCATGGTGCAGAAGTCACCGTCCCCGGTCGGATTCCGGGTTCGAAGCACGTGTTATCACGTGTCTTGCGCGGGGCACAACACATCATCGCAGCAGGTGGATATCCGGCTGCCGAAGCACAGCATGCTGGCGGAGATGGTCTCGCAATAACTGTTGTTCCTCCCGGTGTTGACACCGATCGATTTGTGCCACTTTCTGTTGAGCAAAGGAATGCCGCGCGTTCGCACTTTGGTTTTCGTCACGATGATGAGTTGGTGGTGGGTGTAAGTCGGTTGGTTCCTCGCAAGGGTTTCGACACACTCATTCGAGCCGCTGCTGCACTTGCGCCAAGCCGTCCGCGACTTCGTATCGCAATTGGCGGAACGGGGCGTGACAGTCAGCGGCTGCAAAAACTCATCAGCCAACTTCGCGCACCCGTAACCATGCTTGGCCGTGTTGCTCATGACGACTTGCCTCTGTTGTACGGCTGTGCTGACATGTCAGCGATGTTGTGTCGATCGCGTTGGGCGGGCTTGGAACAAGAAGGCTTTGGCATCGTGTTCTCAGAAGCCGCTTCGTGTGGTGTGCCCCAAATTGCGGGCGATAGTGGCGGTGCTGCTGAAGCAGTGCTGGACGGCATAACAGGACTTGTCATCAAACAGCCAAGCAACGTTGCTCATGTCGCTCAAGCAATCAATTCGTTACTCAATGACCGAGATCGGGTACAACAGATGGGTGCAGCCGCACGCAATCGTGCAGTGAGCGAATTTGATTATCAGGTGCTTACTAAGCGCTTGGCAGATGTCTTACAGGTGAATTCATGAATCTAGTGCGAATCAATGTGGTGCTCACGGGCATATTTGTGGCTGTCACCGCAATTGCGGTGGCGGTGTTTAGTCCCGAGTTGCGTGTAGCGGTGGCGGTATTTGATCTTGCGCTGTTTGCCATTGGGGTCACGACGTTCATCTTGGGATATTTTTCGGCGGTGCAACGCAGTCGCTATGACGAGATATCAGTTGCGGGGCTATTTCTTTTGCTTGACAAGGTTGCAGACCGCTCGACCACGTTGAAGATGAATACTGCTCTTGCTGTGCAGACCATTGTTGGTGTGACGGGGGCGATTGTTCGTGGCTCGACCGACGGCAAGCCCGGAAGTACGTTGGCGTTTGGGGTGCTCGTTCCATTGCTTGGCCTGGGCCTAAACGGCATGTGGGCAAGCAAACATGGTGTATTCGCAGCAAGGAATTTGCCCAATGTTTCCTCAGACGAGTCCGATATCGGCAAAGATGGTCACCATGGTTGATTCTGGATCCGACTCAGTGTTCATTGCGGCTTCGGCCGAACGGTGTTTTGATGTCGCATGTGATTTCGAAAAATATCCGTTTGTGGGCAAAGGATGTGAAAGAAGCAACCGTGTTGCAGCGTGACGATCAAGGTCGACCACACACCGTTGGGTATCGAGCGTCTGCGTTAGGACGAAGCACGCATTACACGCTCGAATACGACTACTCAAAAGCTCCCAACGTGTTGTCGTGGCATCTTGTTGATGGCGACATCATGCGTTCAATCCGCGGTGCGTACACACTTAAAGAAGATGGTGCCGGTACTCGAGTGTCATACGATCTCGCGGTTGAACTCGTCATCCCTTTGCCAGGTTTTGTTAAACGCCGTGCCGAGATGCGAATCTTGAGCACACTTAAAGAACTGAAGGCGCGCGCAGAATCGTGACCCTCGCCGCTGGCATAGACGTCGGTGGCACGAAGTGTCTTGGGGTTGTTGTCGATGGCTCGGGTGTAATCGTTCGCGAAGTTCGCAGACCAACGCCGACCGCAAATCTGCTCGTAGGTGTGTTGCAAGAAATTGCGCACGAGCTGGGTGAGCACGACACGATTGGTGTTGGTGTTCCAGGTTTGATTTCGCGTCAGGGGGTCATTCGGTCTTCGCCAAACATGAGTACGGCAATTGAGATGCCTGTGCGCGAGCTACTTAGTGATGCATTGGGCGAACACGTGTGGTGTGACAACGATGCAACATGTGCAACGCTTGCCGAGTGGCAGATGGGTGCAGGGGTCGGCGCACACGACATGGTGCTCGTCACGCTTGGCACCGGCATAGGTGGCGGAATAGTGAGTGGTGGTGTATTGCAACACGGTGCACATGGCCATGCAGGAGAAGCCGGCCACATGGTGGTGGATGCACATGGTGATCCGTGTCCATGTGGTCAACGTGGCTGTTGGGAGAGATATGCATCAGGAGTTGGCCTTGCACGACTATCTGGAGGGCTCTCGGGTGAAGAAGTAATCGGCCGAGCGCGTCGTGGTGACGGCCCAGCAGTATCTGTTGTCAACACATACTGCGAATGGGTGGCCTTAGGGCTTGCAAATCTTGCCAATTTCTCCGACCCAGATGTCATGGTTATTGGCGGCGGGGTGATGGAGGCTGCAGATATCTTGCTGCCACCGATCAGGCAGCATTTCGCACGCTTGCTGTATGCGCCTTCTCATCGTCAGCATCCACGGGTGGTTGGGGCCGAATTGGGCGAGCGCGCTGGCGCAATTGGTGCGTCGTTGCTACATCTACACGACTAGTTTGTCGTTGTGGAATTTCGACGTATCACCAATTTGCCTCCTTACGTTTTTACCATTATCAACAATCTGAAAATTCAAGCGCGTCACGATGGTGCCGATGTTGTCGACTTAGGGTTCGGCAATCCCGACATTCCATCGCCGCAAATCGCGGTGGACAAACTGATCGAGGCGGCACAGAACCCGAAGAACCACCGCTACTCACTGTCGCGCGGTTTGCCAAAACTTCGCGAGGCAGTTGCCGATATGTATATGCGCAACTGGAACGTCAAGCTCGATCCCGAAACGCAAATCACCAACACCATTGGTTCAAAGGAAGGCTTCAGCCACCTGATGTGGGTATTGCTTGATCGTGGCGACGCAGCAATTGTTCCAAGTCCGAGTTATCCAATCCACATTTATGGTCCAATTTTCGCTGGTGCTGATGTGCGTCAGGTTCCGATGCAAAGCCAACAAGTGATGGATGACCAGCAGTATTCGGATGAGTTTTTCGAAAACCTCACAGAGGCGTACAAAAATGGTTGGCCACGACCGCGAGTGTTGGTTGTCTCGTTCCCGCATAATCCAACAGGAGCAACAGTGGATCTTGCGTTTATGCAACGTGTTGTCGACTTTTGTCTCGAGCGTGACATGATCGTGGTTCACGACTTTGCATATGCCGATGTCGGGTTCGATGGCTACAAACCGCCATCCATCCTGCAAGCAGAGGGCGCAATGGATTGCGCGGTTGAGCTGTATTCGATGACCAAGAGTTTCTCAATGGCTGGCTGGCGTGTTGCGTTTATGGCAGGTAACGAAAAAGTTGTAGGCGCTCTGACAAAACTGAAGAGCTATTTGGATTATGGATCCTTTCAGCCAGTACAGATCGCAGCAACCGTCACGCTGAACGAAGCGCAAGACTTCCCACAAGAAGTGTCAAACATTTATGAAAGCCGACGTAATGCGTTGATCGACGGTTTAGATCGAATCGGTTGGCATATTCCCAAGTCGCGAGGTTCAATGTTTGTGTGGGCGCCAATCCCCGAGGCATATAGCGATATGGATTCGGTCGAGTTCTGCAGTCACCTTGTGCGTGATTGCGATGTTGCACTTTCGCCAGGTGCTGGCTTTGGCCCTGGTGGCGAAGGATTTGCTCGTTTTGCCTTAATCGAAAATGAGCAAAGAATTGCGCAGGCAGTACGTAATCTAAAAATGGGTCTTACTCGACTGCAGTAGGAGGAATCAATGTCAGGATCAAACTATTCGCTTGGTCTGCATGAAGTGGGCGAAGGTTGTTTTGCTTACTTGCAACCAGACGGCGGATGGGGATACAGCAACGCGGGATTAGTTGTCGGCGATGAAGCTTCACTGCTGGTTGACACGTTGTTTGACTTAAAGCTGACGGCGGCAATGCTGAATTCAATGAAGCAGGCCACAGAAACAGCACCCATTTCAACTGTGGTGAACACACATGCAAATGGTGATCATTGCTATGGCAATCAACTTGTTGAAGGAGCGAACATTGTTGCGTCAAGCGCGACTGCTCGTGAAATGACCGAGGTTCCACCGTCGATGCTTGCTGCTTTGAATAAGGCACCCGGCGAAGTTGGCGATCTGTTCCGCTCATTCTTTGGGGACTTTGAGTTCGATGGAATAGATCTGTCGTTGCCTACGCAAACATTTGACAAGCGTCTTGATCTCAACGTTGGCGGACGAGAAGTTCAACTCATCGAAGTTGGTCCGGCTCACACAGCAGGCGACACGATTGCGTATGTCCCGTCAACAGGGTCGGTATTTACAGGAGATATTTTGTTCATTGGTGGCGCACCGATTGTGTGGGCTGGTCCATTGCAGAACTGGATCGCAGCGTGTGATTTGATTATCGGTCTTGAAGCCACGGTGGTGGTGCCAGGGCATGGTCCGTTGACTGACAACGTTGGTGTTCGTGAGGTTCGTGATTATCTGTCGTATGTACTTAATGAGGCAACAGAACGCCAAGCGCAAGGCATGGACGCATTTGATGCTGCAAAAGAGATCTGTAAGAACATGATGGGTGATACCAGTAAGTCTTTTGCCGGTTGGAAGGAGTTTGGTCGGATCAGTGTCAACGTGGATACGGTCTATCGCACCCTTGATCCGCAGCACCAGAGTCCAAATGTTGTTGAGCAATTTGCTCGGATGGCTGCATTAGAGAAACAGCACTAGCGCAATTTACGTTTGGCCATTTCTCTTCGTACAAGTGCGACCCAGGCCCCAACTGCGCAGATACTAAAGATGATCCACTGAACCGTGTACCCAAGATGCGATCCATTATCAAATGTTGGGTCGGCGATCATCGCCAGGTTCGGGTCCTCGGGTGGGCTGCTCTTCAACAGTTGCACATATACGGGTGCGAGTTCGCCACCGAGTTGAGGTGCGAGGCGGTCGATGTCAATGCGAAACACTTCAGTGAGTGAACCCGTGGGCGCTTCAGAGATTTCACCGGACTTGCGAACATCGCTTGCACGTAGTCGCCCAACAAGAGTCACCTGACCATTTGGCGCGGGAGGAAATGGCGCAGCGAGCGGTAGAAATCCTCGATTGATCAGAACAATGGTTCCATCAGTCATTTCCATTGCTGTAATCGCGTCGTAACCCGCAACACCATTTTGCGAAACATTGACAAGGCTGATGTCACTATTGGCAAGGTAGGTCCCCGACACTTCAGCGGGTAGCCATTCGATTTGTTCAGGGGATCCTGATGTGAGCAGATCGGCAAGTGGGCGAGTGTCGGCATCGAATCGTTCGATGAGCGTTGTGTTGAATGCTTTGCGTTCGTTGTGTCGTGACCACTGCCAATCTGCCAAGTTGAGCATCACAACGATCAGGGTGATCACCAACACATGAATGGCAATCCACTTTGGGCGAAAAAAATACGTTGGCATGGGTACTGTGAATGATATTGAGGAGGTGGTGCGAGACATGCACCACCTTCCTCGTACAGCTCCAACAATGCCCGCTGTGGGGAATTGACGATATCGGCAGGTATCGTTGGATGGGCAACGCCTTCCCGGCCGCTCAGTCGGGCGGGCAATGCAAGTAGTACATCACGAGCGACCAACAGGTCCGGCAACCGGGATTTCCCACGGTGCCATTTCGCGAAATGCGAAAGATGTGGCTACGCCAACAGGCGTAGCAACGGGCTGGCTCAGTTGGGTGAGCGTGACGAACTGCAAAAGCGCATAGTTTCGTGACAAAGGAAAATGTATGACCCGACATGACTATCCAGCAACAGGAGCATGGTTTCCTGGCATGCCTGTTGGCGGTCGCAAGTTTGCGCATTTTCCCGAAGATCGACCTTTCGCACTCGATGGCGGAAAAGTATTGGGCAATGTTTCCATTGCGTATGAATCGTGGGGGACGCTCAATGCAGATGCATCAAATGCGATATTGATTTGTCACGCATGGACAGGTGACAGTCACGTCACTGGTGCCGCCGAAGAAGGTAATCCAACACCGGGTTGGTGGGAAGGTGTTGTTGGTCCGGGCAAAGCAATCGACACCAACAAATGGTTCGTGGTGTGCAGCAATGTGATTGGTGGCTGTCAAGGCTCCACTGGCCCTGCAACAGCGCACCCTGAAGACGGCAAGTTGTATGGTTCGCGGTTTCCTGTAATCACCATTCGAGACATGGTGCGCGCGCAAGTGCGTCTCACGGACATGCTTGGCATTCGACAATGGCACAGCGTTGTCGGTGGTTCGATGGGCGGCATGCAAGTTCTTGAATGGGCAGTCACATTCCCTGATCGCGTAAAAACCATCATTCCCATCGCCACATGCGTGCAAGCAACGGCACAGCAAATTGCATGGGGTGCAATTGGTCGTCGGGCAATTCGCCTTGATCC
>LIAZ01000039.1 GCA_001438985.1 Acidimicrobium sp. BACL17 MAG-120823-bin42
GGTGAACCAGATTGGATGCGCGTGACCGGTGAAGTATTTGGTGACCACGCAGCCGATGCTCGTGCAACGTATGAAACACAGCGTCCGCAAGAAACTCCGAAGCAACTCATTTCGTCGGTACGCACCGATACCGCGTTTCGTCAGCGCGCGCAACGCCTGGCCGAAAACCATTTCTCGCGTGGCAATCCAACATGGATGTACTGGTTCACCTGGGCAACACCAGCCTTCGGCGGCGTGCTGGGTAGTTGCCATGCATTAGATGTGCCATTTGCTTTCGACAACCTGAGTGTCCCAGGCACCGACATGCTCACGGGTGACGGTCCCGAGAGAGCCGCAATCGCAGCTCGGTTCGCTGACGAGATTGCTCACTTTGCCCGCACCTCTGCCCCGACCTGGCCAGCCTTTGACACGCAGTCCCGTACGACCCTTGAAGTCAACGTCGGATTCGACCTGCTGACCGACCCCGAGGCCGAGATCCGCAGGCTGTTTGCCGACTAAGCCAAAGCCGACCTAGTGGCCCTAAATCGGAGCCACACTGTCGCTCTAGCCCTTATCTCGCCTACGATTACGGGTCTTGAGTACGAACGCATCGCTCCCCGAACTTGAAGCCGTTGTTCGCCAATTTGCTGGCGTTGAAGGCGGCATGTTGCCAGCACTTCATGCAGTGCAGCACCACGCCAGATATATCAGCAAAGACCTGATCCCCGTTTTCGCAGATGTGTTCAATGTGACGGTTTCTGAAGTGCACGGCGTGATCACGTTTTACAAAGACTTCCGCACGGAAGAACCTGCTGGCCCAATCGTGCAGGTGTGTCGAGCAGAGGCATGTCAGTCGCGTGGCGGACGCGATGTGTGGGATCGTGCGCTACTTGCAGGCGATGGCAAAAAAGTTGTTGTTGAAGAAGTGTTTTGTTTAGGACATTGCGCACTTGGCCCAGCAGTTTCGGTTGATGGTCGCCTCATCGGTGGCGTCAACGAAACATCGATTGAAACCATCATTGGCGATGCAATTGCCAAGCGCGTTCCCGAAGCGTCAATTGATACAACTGGCGACGGCATCACGGTGTACGTGCCGCGCGATGCTGCATCACGCGCAGCCGGTGCCGACGATGTTGCTGCTGCGTTCGCAAAACAAAAAGGTGTTCGCGTTGTTCGCAACGGCTCGTGGGGCATGATGTGGCTCGAGCCAATGATTGAAGTGGCTACTGCACAAGGTCGCATTGCGTATGGCCCTGTGCTCGTTGACGATGTCGCAAGTTTGTTAGCAGCAGATGTGTTGAACGGTGGCGCTCACCCATTGCGCCTTGGTCTCACAACGGAGCTTCCATGGATCAAGCGTCAACAGCGAGTGACATATCAGCGCGTTGGTGTTGTCGACCCACGTTCTGCAACCGACTACCAAGCACACGGCGGCATCAAAGGTTTACAACGCGCATTGTCAATGACACCAAGTGATGTGGTTACCGAAGTAACCGACAGCGGACTTCGTGGTCGCGGTGGTGCAGCATTTCCTACCGGCATCAAGTGGCGCACGGTGCTCGATGCGCCAGGCACCACCAAGTACATCGTGTGCAACGCAGACGAAGGCGACAGTGGAACATTTGCCGACCGCATGCTGATGGAAGGCGATCCATTCATGCTGCTTGAAGGCATGACCATTGCAGGTTGGGCTGTTGGCGCAAACACTGGCTATATCTATGTGCGCAGCGAATACCCCGAATCAATCGAGGCGTTGAACAAAGCCGTTGATGCAGCCACCGAACAGGGATGGCTTGGCACCAATGTGCTTGGCTCTGGTTTTACGTTCAACATTCATGTACGCGTGGGTGCTGGTGCATACATTTGCGGTGAAGAAACTGCATTGCTTGAAAGCCTCGAAGGCAAGCGTGGAGTTGTGCGCGCAAAGCCACCATTACCCGCTCTCGTTGGTTTGTTTGGCAAGCCAACCGTGGTCAACAACGTGTTGTCGCTGGGAACGATTCCGGCAATTCTTGCTGACGGTGCTGCAGCGTATGCAGCCCTTGGTATGGGACGCAGTCGCGGCACACAAGTGTTTCAACTTGCAGGCAACATTGCTCGTGGCGGAATTATGGAAACCGCATTCGGCATCACACTTGGCGAACTCGTGAACGACTTGGGTGGAGCAACCGAAAGCGGTCGCCCAATCCGTGCGGTGCAAGTGGGTGGCCCACTCGGCGCATACTTGCCAGTTGACAAATTTGATCTGCAAATGGACTACGAGACGTTCGCTGCTGCGGAAGCCATGGTGGGCCATGGCGGAATCGTGGTCTTTGACGACACGGTCAATATGGCCGCACAAGCCCGTTTTGCCATGGAGTTCTGCGTGGCTGAAAGCTGCGGCAAATGCACTCCATGTCGCATCGGCTCCACCCGTGGCGTGGAATTGATCGACAAAATCACCGCTGGTATCAACCGTGATGCCAACATAGAGGTACTGGTTGACCTCTGCGAGGTCATGGCCGATGGATCGTTGTGTGCGATGGGTGGTTTGACACCACTTCCCGTTCGCAGTGCGCTAAAAAACTTCACAGAAGATTTTCAGGGATAACAGGGGAACACAGACATGACGTTGATGGATCACGATCTCGGAACTCCAGCACCACGGCCAACAAGCCGCAATGGTGAACAACCAACCGTTGATGTCACGATTGACGGCGTAAAGATTTCTGTTGCCGAGGGAACATCCGTTATGCGCGCAGCAGCACTTGCAGGTGTAGATGTTCCAAAGTTGTGCGCAACAGACTCGCTCGATCCATTTGGCTCATGTCGTCTGTGCTTAGTGGAAATCGATGGACGCAAGGGCACTCCTGCTTCGTGCACTACCCCATGCTCACCAGGCATGACCGTAAGCACTCAGACTCCAAAGCTTGAGCGCTTGCGCCGTGGAGTAATGGAGCTCTACATCAGCGATCATCCGCTGGACTGCCTCACATGCGCCGCTAATGGCGACTGCGAACTGCAAGACATGTCGGGCGCTGTTGGTCTTCGCGATGTTCGCTATGGCTACGAAGGCGACAACCACCTCAGCCTGGGCAAAGACACATCGAACCCATACTTCACGTTTGATTCATCCAAGTGCATCGTGTGCAACCGTTGCGTTCGTGCATGCGAAGAAATTCAGGGAACATTCGCACTCACCATTGAAGGTCGCGGTTTTGGCTCGCGCGTTGCTGCAGGTTTCAACGGCAACTTCTTTGACTCGCCATGCGTGTCGTGTGGTGCATGCGTGCAAGCTTGCCCAACAGCAACGCTTACCGAAAACACCGTGATCGAACTGGGTCAACCGCGTCGCACCGTGCTCACCACGTGTGCATATTGCGGAGTTGGTTGTTCGTTTAAGGCCGAGATGCAGGGCGAAACTGTTGTGCGCATGACGCCATACAAAAACGGTGGAGCAAACGAAGGTCACTCGTGTGTAAAGGGCCGCTTTGCTTGGGGTTATGCAAACCACCAAGATCGTCAGCTCGAGCCAATGATTCGCGAATCGATTACCGATGAATGGAAGAAAGTTTCATTCGAAGAAGCCATTGCATTTGCTGCAGGACGACTACAAGATATTCAGACCCGCCATGGCAAGTACTCAATAGGTGCCATCACGTCGTCGCGTTGCACCAACGAAGAAGTATTCGTTGTGCAAAAGATGGTGCGTGCAGCATTTGGCAACAACAACGTCGACACCTGCGCACGCGTGTGCCACTCGCCTACGGGTTTTGGCCTCAGCAATGCATTTGGCACATCGGCCGGTACACAAGACTTCAAGTCGGTCGAATATGCCGACGTCATCTTGCTGATTGGTGCAAACCCAACCGATGCTCACCCCGTGTTTGCTTCGCGCATGAAGAAGCGCTTGCGTGAAGGCGCAAAACTGATCATTGTCGACCCACGCAAGATCGACTTGGTCAAGACCGCCCACATTGAGGCTTCAGGTTTCTTGCAGTTGAAGCCAGGCACCAACGTTGCCGTCATCAACTCACTCGCCCATGTCATCGTGACCGAAGGCCTTGCTAACACCGCATTCATCACCGAGCGTTGCGAGCCAACCGAATACGCAATTTGGAGCGAGTTCGTATCACGCCACGAGAACAGCCCAGAGGCAATGGAAGCCCACACGGGTGTACCTGCCGCACAGGTGCGCGAAGCAGCCCGCCTCTTCGCAACTGGTGGTAACGGCGCTATTTATTACGGACTTGGCGTTACCGAGCACAGCCAAGGCAGCACCATGGTGATGGGTATGGCCAACTTGGCCATGGCCACCGGCAACCTTGGTCGCGACGGCGTAGGTGTTAACCCACTACGTGGACAAAACAACGTGCAGGGTTCGTGCGACATGGGTTCATTCCCGCACGAACTGCCTGGATACCGCCACGTGAGCGACGATGCCACACGCACCATGTTTGAACAACTGTGGGGCACGGTTATTCAGTCCGAGCCAGGTTTGCGCATTCCAAACATGTTCGACAACGCAATTGACGGCAACTTCAAAGGCCTGTTTGTACACGGTGAAGACATCGCCCAATCTGACCCAAACACTGCTCATGTCGAGTCCGCACTTACCGCAATGGAGTGCGTCATTGTTCAAGACCTCTTCTTGAATGAGACTGCGCGCTTTGCTCATGTGTTCTTCCCTGGCACATCGTTCCTCGAAAAAGATGGAACGTTCACCAACGCAGAGCGCCGCATTAACCGCGTTCGTCCTGCAATGCGCCCACAAACCGGCAAGCACGAGTGGCAAATTGTGTGCGAACTAGCAAATGCGCTCGGACACCCAATGAGTTACAACGAGTCCAGCGAAATCATGGACGAAATCGCAACACTCACCCCAACATTTAAGGGCGTGTCGTTTGCTCACCTTGACGAAGAAGGCAGTGTTCAGTGGCCGTGCAACGATGCCAACCCACATGGCACGCCAATCATGCACAAAGAAAAGTTTGTACGCGGGCTCGGCAAGTTCACGCCAACTCCGTACGTGCCAACAGAAGAGAAGTCAACGCGCAAGTTCCCACTTCTGCTCACCACTGGACGCATTCTTAGCCAATACAACGTGGGCGCACAAACCCGCCGCACAAAAAACGTTGCGTGGCACGCAGAAGACTTGCTCGAAATTCACCCAAGCGATGCACTGGAGCGTGGCGTACGCGACGGCGAAGAAGTCACCATTTCAAGTCGCGTCGGCAACACCGTGCTGCGCGCTCAAGTAACCGAGCGTGTTGCACCAGGTGTGGTGTACACCACGTTCCACTACCCAATCAGTGGCGCCAACGTGATTACCACCGACAACTCAGACTGGGCCACTAACTGCCCTGAATACAAAGTGACTGCGGTGCAAGTTTCACCAGGACGCAGCGCTGCAACTGCAGAACTGGATCACCCTGCTCACCGCCTCAGTGCGTTGGTGCGCATGGCCAACCAGATTTCACGCCAGTTTGCTGCCGACACCAGCCTGGATGCAGTGAAAGCAACCGTTGCCCACTTGGAGCGTTTTTGGGAACACGAAATGCGTGTCGATCTTGCTCAAGCGGTTGAAGCTGGCAGCATCACGGTGGACGACATTGTGGTTGAAGCAGTGCGTCGCCTCACCGTTCACGTCTAATTCGTTTCAGCACTCATCGGTAATGCGACTCGGTTCAGCACACCGATACCTGCAGTTACCACGGCCGAAATAATCAGCGCTACCCGAACCGAAGTTGACGATGCGGTGAGCCCCCAAGCGAATGCACCAACGGACATGCCGAGCCACACCATGAGCATGCCAATTGACGAACCGCGGCCGCGCAAATGATCTGGCAGTTGTGCAATAAATGTCGCGAACAACACGTTCATGAGCACCATCAGCATTGCGCCACAGATCAATAGTGCAGGGAGCGCGGTGAACAACGTTGATGATTGCGCTAACCCAACTGTTGCTGCTGCCCACACCAAGCACGCCAACACCGCCAGCCATTCAGCGTCCAGCATCTTTCTCAAAACCGGTAACAGCCACACGGCAACCACTGAGCCAACGCCTACCGCTCCCGCCAACACACCAAACCCACTGGCATCGACACCCAATGATTCCTTCGCCACTATTGGCAATACTGACATCAGTGAAGCCGTCGCACCGAGCACGAGCGCCATCCGCATCGCAATATTTCGCAACTGTGGTCTGCGCACCACAAATAAAATTCCATCTTTAATGACTTGATTAATCTTCGCATTGTTGTCGACGTACGAAGTAACCAATGGCAACTTGCGCACGGCAATCAGGATCCCCACAAACGTGATCGCGTTCAGAATAAACACTGCACCCGCACTGGCAAATGCAATGATCAGTCCTGCAAGTGCCGGACCAACCGATTGAGCAATATTGCGCGAGGCAGAGTCAAGTCCAAGTGCTTGAGGTAGCTGACGCTGTCCAACCAACTGCGGTGTGAGCGCCATGAATGCCGGCGCTGCAATGGTCAGTGCAACAGATTCAAGAAACGTTCCCATCAAAAGGGCGAACACACTCAGGTTGCCCGTGAGCTCGAGCACGCCCAACACCACGGCGATGACTAACGCAGCAATTTGTGTGATCGCAATAAGCCGCCTGCGCTCCACCATGTCGGCAAACGCGCCAGCGTGCAGAGCCAGCACGAAGCCCGGAACCGCCCAACTTGTCTGCACCAAACCCACCAGTGTTGGCGAATCGGTAAGCGACGTCATTGCCCAACCAGCAGCAACAATGTGCATGAACGTGCCTACGTTTGATACCAACGCGGCGATCCAGATTGACCGATAGATCGCAATGCGCAGAGGCGACCATGGACCATCTACCGTCTCACTCAGTGCTTTGTCACTCACCGCGCCAACCTTACGACTTCGCACATGTTACAGAATTGATATTTCGCCGAATTCATGGGGCGAATTGTTGCAATCTCGTGTAATCCACCACTGCGTGACATTACTCATTTACGGTCAAATTCGTGGGCAACGACGCCCACAGAAATGGGGAAATAGTTATGGACGTAACAGCAGGATTCTGGACAAGTCTTGGGGCGCTCGTGCTCCTATCAATGCTGCTCGGCGCGGTCATCACCGTTGTCGACTCGGTATTGAGCACCATCCAGGTATCAGGAATCATCAAGAAGATTCCAATTATTGGAACGAACTGGAACCTCATCGTGGCGATCGCCATGATGGCCGTCATTGACATCGATGTCGTTGGGGGCTGGGGTGTTGGATCTGACTCGTGGGATCAGTGGATGGTCGTTGTCGCAAACGGCGCCATCATCTACTCAATCATCCCATTGAAAGATGCCATCATCTCCATGGTCAATAAGGGCTTCCGCATGTAATTAGCGGTTCTCGCTACAAGGAACTCTGGAACCCGCCGGTGCGAACCGGCGGGTTCTTTATATATCCCCCTCAATTCACTTCCAATTAGTGTGACTACATGGCACTCGACGCACAACTCAGCAGCGCGTTTCAGCGAGATGGCGTCGTGGTACTTCGCAATCTCGTTTCTGCCGACACGCTTGAATTACTTCGCCAAGGCGTTGCCGACAACATGGCGCACCCCGGCCCATGGGCGAATGAGTACACACCCGCAGGCTCCACGGGCCGGTTCTTTGACGACTATGTGAACTGGAATCGCATTGCCCCGTTTGCCGAGGTTGGCATGCGCGGATCTGTTCCTGAAGCGGCGCTCGGCTTAATGGGCACACAGACTGCACGCCTCTTTCACGAACATGTGTTGGTGAAAGAAGCCGAGACCAAAGAGGTCACGCCATGGCACCACGACGACCCGTATTACGGAATCGATGGCATGGACAACGTGAGCATCTGGATCCCACTCGACCCAATCCCCGACTCGGTTGCATTGTGCTTTATTGCTGGCAGCCACAAATGGAACAAACGGTTCATCCCCAAGCGATTCAAAGACCAAACCGCTTACGTTGAAGCCGCGCACGACTTCGTGCACTTGCCTTCAATTGACGAACTCAATGCCCACCAAGTGATTACAACGCCGGTACAACTGGGTGACGCGGTGGCGTTTCATTACCGCACGCTGCACGCCGCGCCCGGAACCGCAGGAACGGGTGTGCAACTTCGTCGTGCTGTTAGCTTTCGCTACGTGGGCGATGACGCTGTGTTTGCCACACGCCCGTGGACGACATCGCCCCCGCTTGAGGGCAACGGCCTGCAACCCGGCGATGCGCTTGATGACCCGCGCTTCCCTGTTGTTGCTACACGCTAGTTAGTTGCGTTCGCGCACAGGCGAATCAACTGGTGTAAACGAGAACTTGCGGAATACTTCTGCGTATCCGCCCTCGTACAACACACCTGCTTCACGAGCGCGCTCAACCGCATTCACCCTCTTCGATAATTCATTCACCCGATACCAAGGAATCTTTGGATCGTCATGGTGAGCAATATGCAAGTTGTTGTTCAGCATGAGCAGGCTCATAAAAGGGCCAGCCATGATCATTGCAGTTTTCGTTTCTACACCGTTTTGATACTTGTGCTCGGGAAACGGTCTGATTGCATTCAGGATGCGGCCGCCATACACCGTGCCCAACGCAAACTGCCATAACGGCATGCTGGAAAGCGAAACCAAATACACAACTGCCACCACACCAATAACGTGCAGTACCACGGCCAGCCTGTCGCCCTGTTCGTTTCGTACTGCCCGCTTCAGCACCAACGTGACGTAGGAAATGGTGCTGACAATGGTCCACACAAACATGCGGAACAATATGGTGCGGTTAGCCGTCCAAGCCGCGCGACGAATTGGGCCAGCATTATCCCACTGCTCTTGAGTTACGTAAAAACTTTCGTTATCGAGTTCTGGATTTGTGAGATCGGACTTGTGATGTTCGTGGTGGTCTTTTTTAAACGCAAAATACGGCATCCATAGCGTGACAGGAATGCTGCCAATTGCGTCGTTGATGAACTGACTCTTGAACGGGTGTCCGTGCAATACCTCGTGTTGCATACTTAAGTGCCATGCACCAAGCACCGCAAGCATCGGTATTGCCAACCAAGGGGTAAGCACGTCATAACGCACGACCGTGAGCACCGTTAGCCCGTACACGGCAACGATTACGCCAAGCGTTTTCCACTCACCGGCTTCATGCAACACCCCAGTTGTTGATGAGTCGGTTACAGGCATGGTCAAATTCTACAATTGGCAGGTGCAACATGTCGCCCGCAGGTACGCCCCAGGCTTATTTTTTGCATTGGCCGTGACCGCCGTCGGTTTCGCAATTCACGAACGCTTTGACACCATCTCCCCACTTGTGGCCTCACTCGTCATTGGGGTACTCATC
>LIAZ01000040.1 GCA_001438985.1 Acidimicrobium sp. BACL17 MAG-120823-bin42
ACGACGAGTTCTCGTTATTTCATGAAAACATTTCCGAGTACGAATTAAACGTTGCAACACAACCCGTTGTTGCACGAGTTAAAACGCAGTTACCAGACGGTCGTGTAGTGAGTGCGATGAAGTGGGGTAGTGCCGAGCCATCTTTGGTGTTTGTTCATGGCAGCGGACAAAATGCTCACACATGGGACACCGTTGCTCTTGCTCTTGGTTTTCCCGTACTTGCAATTGACTTGCCAGGACATGGTCACTCTTCATGGCGTGACGATGCGACATACAGTCCACAAGGAATGGCCGACGATATAGCCGTCGTGATTCGTGAGCACGCACCGCATGCCACAGCGATTGTCGGCATGTCGCTTGGTGGCCTGACATGTTTAGCGCTGGCAAATGCTTATCCCGACATTGTTGCGCATTTGGTGCTCATCGATATCACTCCAGGCGTGACCAGCAAAAAGGCAAAAGCAGTTCTTGACTTCATTAATGGACCGCAGAGTTTTACCAGCTTTGATGAACTTTTTGCACGGACAAAAGAGCACAATCCCACACGCAGCGAAGCAAGTTTGCGACGCGGGATTATGCATAATGCGAAGCAACGTGACGATGGAACATGGCAGTGGCGATATGACCGCCGTGGCCAAACTGAAACCTCGGGATCTGCACCTGGGCATGAAGCCCCACGGTCACCAATGTGGGAAATGATCTCGCGCTGGCAAAAACCGTTGTTAATGGTGCGCGGCGGGATATCGCCAGTGGTGGACGATGATGATGTGGCTGAATTGGTGTCTCGCTGCCCACATGCCGAGGTGATAGTGGTTGATGGCGCTGGCCACAGCGTCCAGGGTGATCGCCCAGTTGAACTAGCAGATGTATTGCGCCGCTTCGCTTCTTGATGGTCGTCGCAATTAGATTTATGGTGTGACGCTTCTTGAGAGCACAAAAAAACTTGGTCGCCCGTGTGCAACCGATGCGTTAGAGACGCGCAATCGATTGGTGCGTGAAGCCCGTGCATCATTTGCAACGATTGGTTATGACGCGACTACTAATCGCACTGTGGCCGCAGCAGCAGGGATTACTACGGGAGCGATCTATCACTACTTCCCATCAAAGTTAGATATGTATGTAGCAGCATTTGAAGAAGTGCAAACCATGGTGACTGAAGCAGTTATCAAGGCCGCTGCACCGTGTGAAACTCTTGTCGACAAGTTTGCGGCAATCATTGATGCGTTAGCAAACGTCAGCAAGAACGATCCATCGCTTGTCGGATTCGTAGTTGGGGTTGCGGCGGAAGCTCGGCGGCATCCTGAACTCTCAGACGCAATTCGACCGCTACGAAAAGACTGGGCAATGTTCATGCAGCAGTTGTGTGAAGAGGCGGTTGCCCGCGGTGAAGTTGGATCACAGATGTCGGCACGCACATTGCAAGATTTATTTGATGTGATGATTTCGGGGCTCGCCAGGTTCAGTTATGTCATTAATGATCATGAGCGCGATGAAAATGTTATTGAGGGCTTAAAACGTTTTGTTGCTGCCGCTGTGTCCTGAACAAGTCAGTCAGCACTAGGGCCAAGCACACCCAAATCAGGGCAAACCCTGCCACTTTTGATGTGGTGAGTAATTCGTCGAATAACAGCCATCCGATGAGAAAATTCATGGTCGGCACGATGTACTGCATGGGCCCAAGGATGGTGAGCGGAGTACGTTGCGATGCGCTCGCAAACATCAGTAGCGGTATGGCGGTGATCACGCCAGTGAATGCAACAAAGATCCATTCAGTGAAGTTTGCTGTACTGCTCACGCTGTCTACGTTGTTCCATGTGGCGAACAAAAAGGCAATCGCTGGAACTGCAAGCACTAACACCTCGGCGGTCAGGCTTTCAAGCGGTTGCAGTGGAACCTTCTTCTTTAAGTAGGCGTAGAACGACCAAGAACTCGCAATCGTGATGGCGATCCATGGCACTCGTCCATAAGCAATCGTGAGCACCGCAATTCCACCGACCGCAAAGGCCACTGCAACTTTTTGAATCATTCGGAGGCGCTCGTGAAGAACGCTGACTCCAATCACGATCGTGAGTACGGGTGCGATGAAGTATCCAAGCGCAGTTTCAAGAACATGATCGTTGACAACAGCCCAGACATATGTTGCCCAGTTAATGGTGAGCAGGATGCTTGCAAGTGAAATGCGTAGGAACAGTTGTGGAGTGCGTAATGCGATGAGGAGTGGCCGCAGTCGGCGAGTAGCGCTCATGACAACAACGAGCACCACAACAGACGATGCAATGCGCCAGCCAATCAGTTCAAACGGATCAAAATCTTGCAGTTCTTTCCAGTACAACGTGAGAGCGCCCCACAAGAAATACACAGAAAAACTGAGGGCAACGGCTGCTTGGGATGTGTCTTGACGATGAGCAGGTTGCGACATGATTCGTTCACGCTAGTGCCGCAGGTAGCCTGTAATGAGTGGATATCACCACAACTCCCGCCTGGTCTGTTGCTCTTGCGTGTGCGCAATCGGTTGTGCACACCGATCTGCAGAAGCTGTTTGCTCTCGACCCCACGCGCGCTGAGCGAATGTCGGTCAGCGTTCCGTTAGGCAATGGTGAATTGTTTGCAGACTTTTCTAAGCAGAATCTTGATGATGCGTCGTTAGGGGCATTATTGCAACTTGTCGAGCAATCACGGTTTGTGGAACGACGATTGAATCTGTTTGAAGGCGTCGCGGTCAATAACACCGAGAATCAAGCAGCGCTACACACGGCGTTACGTGCACCCGCAGGCTCGGGCGTAGAAGTAAATGGCAACGATGTGATTGACGAAATCCATCGCGTCCGTGCACAGATCACCACGTTTGCTCAGGGTGTGCGAAGCGGCAGTATTACCGGTGCAACAGGAAAACACTTTCGCAGTGTGATCAATGTCGGCATTGGTGGCAGCGATCTTGGCCCTGTGTTGGTGTGGGAAGCGCTGTCGTCAATAAGTGCGCCTGCTGTGCAGTGTCACTTTGTTTCCAACATTGATCCAGTCGGCGTGCGTTCGGCGATTGCACAATGCGATCCCGAGACAACGTTGGTGGTGTTGTGTTCTAAGTCGTTCAGCACTGCAGAGACACTCAGCAATGGTCGCATTCTTTCCAAATGGCTCGGTGAGTCGCTCGGCCAACAGCATGTCTCCAAGCATTTCTGTGTGGTCTCGGTATTCCCAGATAAGGCGACAACAGCAGGTTTGGCAGCAGATTACGTGTTTCCCATGTGGGCGTGGGTGGGTGGTCGCTATTCGGTTGCATCTGCAGTCAATGTGGTCAACGTCATTGCGTTTGGCCCACCTGAGTTTGATGAATTGTTGGCTGGCATGCACGCAATGGACGAACACTTTCTTGCTGCCCCGCCAGAGCGCAATGCGCCGGTGTTGATGGGTGCAATCAATGTCTGGAATCGTTCGTTGTTAGATCGTGAAACTCGGGCAATGGTGGCCTATTCAACAGGCCTGCGTTCGTTCGCGTCCTATGTGCAACAGCTGGAAATGGAGAGCAATGGAAAGCGCGTGACGCGCGACGGACAATACGTCAACATCGAAACATCGCCCGTTGTATGGGGTGGCGTTGGCACTAATGCACAACACGCATATATGCAGTTGTTGCACCAAGGCACATCGGTGGTTCCTGTCGACTTCATTGGTGTGGCTGCCACTCCAACTCATGACCTCGACGCACACGATGCGTTGGTGGCAAACATGTTTGCGCAAAGCCAAGCGTTGGCATTTGGCCATCAGGCCGAGCCGCATCGCACACTGCCCGGAAATCGTCCGAGCACCACGCTGTTGCTGTCGTCATTGTCCGCACGAACGGTGGGTGCACTCATTGCGCTCTATGAGCACTCGGTGTTTGTTCAGGGTTGCATCTTTGGGATTAATAGTTTTGATCAATGGGGTGTTGAGTTAGGTAAAAAATTGGCGTCCGAGGTGCGTGCAGACATTGATGCACCCACGCCATCGCAAGTCGCCGACTCGTCCACTTCGCAACTGGTGCAGTGGTACAAAAACCACCGCCGCGCCACGTAGTCTGTCGGCTGTGGCGACCAAGTATTCACAAGCGGAGCGGATGATCAATCTGTTGGCATTGCTGGTGCAGCGTTCATCGCCATTAACACTCAAACAGATTCGCCAGGAACTTGCAGGCCAGTATCCCGAATCGGATACGGCGGCGCGCGCAGCCTTCGAGCGCGACAAAGGTGATTTGCGTGACTTGGGTATTCCCGTCGAGATGGTCACACTCGGTGGCGATCAAGCAGGCGAGGGCGCCTACCGCGTCACTCGTAAAAGTTATGAGTTGGAAGATCTCGGACTCACCCCAGACGAACAGAATGCATTGCAATTGGCAATGGCAACGGTGCGGATTGGCGCGAGTTTTGGCGATGAAGCGTTATGGAAATTGGGTGGCGAGCGCGCGCTAAATGCACCATCGATGAGTGTCAACATTCAACTTGACGAAGAGTTGATGGCGACCTTGGCAAAAGGTGTTGTTGAACATCGCACGTTGCAGTTTTCTTATAACGGCGAACAGCGCACGGTTGATCCGTATGGTCTGCTCGCACGCGCAGGTTATTGGTATCTCGTGGGGTTCGACACACTGCGCAATGACAAACGAACATTTCGTGTCGATCGAATTGATAGCAAAATTGAGGTTGCAGACAAAGACTCGTTTCAGCGACCAAAGGGTTTTGATTTGTTGTCTGCAGTTCCTACAGAGGCTGATTTGCTTGCGGAAGGGCACGGCGAAGATGCATCAGCCACCGTGCTGGTAGATGCACGATTGGCACTCGGCGTACGCAATCAATTTGGCAAGCAAGCAGTGATTGCTGAACACGCTGACGGATCGATGGAATTCGCAATTCCCTGTGCAAATCTCACCGCATTTCGCGTGTGGTTGTTTGCAATGGTCGACCATGCCACCGTGCTTGGTCCGCCACGTGTCCGTAAACAGGTGATCGCATGGCTGACCGAACAAGCGGGGGCTAACTGATGGCACTGCGTAAAGCCCGTCGCGGCCCGCGTGGCGCGGCAGAGCGTGTGGAAGGCCTGCTCGTGATGCTGCCGTGGCTGATTAGCCGCAAGCGCGTGAAGCTGTCGGAGATGGCGAAGCAATTCAAGTTAAGTGAAAAAGAGTTGATGAGCGACTTGATCATGGCGGCCATGTGCGGTGTTCCTCCGTATACGCCAGATGCACTGATTGATGTGTTTGTCGACGAAGACGAAGTAGTTGCCGAGGTGCCGTTGATGTTTTCGCGTCCACTACAACTGAACTCGGCCGAGTTATTTGCGTTGCAGGCGATGGCCAGTGCTGCATTGTCGATGCCAGGCGCAGACAAGCGTGGGCCACTAGCTTCAGCATTGAAGAAATTGCAGCCGTTGCTACCGCGTCAAGATGCAGTCGCGGTCGATGTGCAGCCCGTCAGATTTCTATTGGAGGCCCAGCAGGCCGTAACAAACGGTCAGTTCGTTGAGATTGGGTATTACTCACCCATTTCGCAAACACGTTCGAACAGGGTTATCTTCCCGCATGCGGTGTTTGATCAGACAGGGCATTGGTATGTCCGTGCTGATGACGAGCAGTCGGGAGAAGTACGCAACTTCCGTATTGATCGCATTGATTCGTTTACCCCAACGGGTAAAACAGCAGCACCAAATTTTGACGGAGTTGACGGTGAGATTGAATTCTTTGGTGCTGACGTACAGCAGGCAACGTTGCTTGTGCAGCCAAGCGCGCGCCGCTTGGTGGAGTCGTATCCCTATCGTTCGCGTGAAGTGCTCGCTGATGGCAGCGTGAAAATGACGATTCCCGTTGGCTCAGAGCGCTGGCTTGGGCGATTGTTGTTGCGTGGCGGCGATGCAATCACAGTGGTTGAACCCGCGCAATGGACAGACCTAGGCACGCGCACAGCACAGGCCGTGTTGCAGCGCTATCGCTGAGCTATTTAAGGGCAATCGCTGCCAGTTGGTCAACGGTGGTGATGTTGGCCTTGGCGAGTAGCAATGGCAAGAGTCGCGCGGTCACAACTGCATCAGCAAGCGCATCATGATTAGGAACATCGGTGATGCCGTATCGCGTGGCAAGTTCGCGCAAGTTGTGCGGATGAGTTTTCGCTGGGTCGAGTGAGCGCGACAGGGCAAGCGTGCAGATCGGCGACGTGATGGTTAACGAATGGTCGCAGCGCGTTGCTTCGGTACGTAGGAAGCCAAGGTCGAATGGTGCGTTGTGGGCAACAAATGTTGCGGTTGACAATGCTGTGGATAGGCGGTCAAGCGCGTTGGTCAATGGGACTCCGGTGCGCAGGTGGCGTCTGGTGATGCCATGAACGTGATGCGCACCAAGGCGTCCCGGTTTCCAGAATCGCCGTTTGATGTATGTAGAAAATTGGTCTTCGATGACGCCGTCACCGCGAACGATGACGATGCCGAGCTGCAAAATTGCGCAGGTATCGGGGGAGAGGCCGGTTGTTTCGGTGTCGACAACCGCAAATCGAGCAGTGGAGATATTTTCGCTCATGTGCGGCACAGTAAGCGAGGGGTGTTCTATTTAGAGGCGAGTGCCTTGGTGAAGGATTCGCGGTCAAAATAATCGCGCCACAGCGCAATCTTGCCATTACTCACCACGAACAGGCCGGCGATGTCGAGCTCAATCCAGCGGCCGTCCATTTCAAAACGATCGGTACGTTCGTTCATCACGACGCCATGCTCCATGTCGCCATTGGACACTTGGTGATGGATGAGCCATTCAACTTTGGTTGCGGCAGCCAAGAAGTCGGAGAGGATCTGGATCATTGCTTCACGACCAAACACCTTGGTGATGGGCACGTTGTCGTATTCGCAGTCCTCTGACACCATTTCCATTGCCGCGGTGAAATGGCTTTGCTCAATGTTTTCAATAAACCGAGTGACGTATTCGCCAGGATCGGTGATCTTGTCTGTCGCAGTTGCCATCTGCCTAGTTTGGCAGGCTCAACAGGAGCAATCAGTGATGAGTGCGCTCAGAATTCAGTGCACTAATGACGGGTGGTTTACGAAGCGGTGCGCAATGCGCGACTGCGAACTCCGATAGGAGCAGCGATCGTGTAACCAGCGAGGTGGCGCTCTTCTTCGTTCTCTCCACCCCACAAGCCGTACTCATGGTTGTTGCGCGCAAACTCTTTGCATGTTTCTTGCACGGTGCAGTTGTTGCACAGTGACTTGGCTTTTGCTTCGCGACGTTCACGTGCTTGCGGGCGCTCAGCCTTTGGAGCGAAAAATAGTTTTGTTTTGCCTTTGCAGTTGGCGAATTGAGTCCAGTCAATGAGTGATCCGATTGGTGTTGCGGGTTCGGAGAACTCGGTGAGGTAGAGGTCGGAAACGGGTGACTCTTTGAGTGACATAACGAAGCCTTTCACAGCGGGTGTTATTTAGTACTAAATACTAAACCGACTGTGGGGTCAAGTTATTCCCTCGTGATATTGCCATTCGTCACAGGCCCAGTAAGGGTCCGAGAGGCGTTACAGGAGCTCGGCGGCCAGGCTGGCTACAGCACTGCGTTCGCAGGCAGCCAAGGTGATGTGGCCAAAGCAGCGCTGACCTGAGAAGGCATGAATCAGCACGGCCAGGGCATTGTTCGACTCGCCCATGTAGGGGGCATCAATCTGGCTGGTATCACCGGTGAACACCACTTTGGTTCCTTCGCCGATGCGGGTAAGGATGGTCTTCAGGGTGGTGGGTTCGAGGTTTTGTGCCTCGTCAACGACTACAAATTGTTGTTGCAAGGAACGTCCACGCAGGAAGGTGACCGACTCAAGCGTCAACTGTCCGCGATCGGTGAGTTCGTCGATCAAACCGCGAGCATCACGACTTGAGCGCTGATCGGTGAGCGCAACGATGGCGTCATGAATTGCTGACATCCATGGATCAAGTTTTTCGTCAAGATCACCGGGTAAAAATCCAACGTCTGCTCGACCAACGGGAACAAGTGGGCGATACACAGCAAGACGTTCATAGCGTCGTTGTTCCACTACTTGTTCGAGGCCAGCAGCAATCGCCATCAATGTCTTGCCGGTGCCTGCGCGCCCATCAAGGGCTATGACGGATACTTCTGGATCGAGCAGCAAGTCGAGCGCAAAACGTTGTTCTTTACTTCTCGGACGTAATCCCCATGCTTCCGGTGGGTTTTGCGCAATGAGTTTCAATTCATTGTCGTTGCACCGTGTCAGCGCAGACTGCGAACCGCTGCGCAATACCGCAAAATT
Organism: Acidimicrobium sp. BACL17 MAG-120823-bin42; assembly: GCA_001438985.1. Lineage (GTDB taxonomy): Bacteria > Actinomycetota > Acidimicrobiia > Acidimicrobiales > Ilumatobacteraceae > UBA3006. The sequence continues at coordinate 8,262 of LIAZ01000040.1, forward strand.
GTTGTCAACTAAATGTGTGCCATCAGCAACTTCGCTGACTTCAATTCCACCGCTGCGGTACAGCGAGTCGATGTGTGCGTTCGTGGTATCAAATGTCGACCAGCCCATCGGGCGTGAGTCGGCACCAGTGCCGACGGGCTGATGCTCTTCGGCAATCAGGCCCATATGGGCTGCTTTGATGCGTAATGCCGCGTCATTGGAAATCATGCGAGTGGGTGAGATGCGGGCCTGGCCAAGCGCTGCGCCGATAATGCGGTTGTCGGGAACATCAGGGTCAAGCCCGTGTTCAATAAGCAGGTTGCGCTGCACGCCATTGACTTCAATTTGCACGGTGCCACTATCGGGGCCGTCGTGAACACGCGTTGGCGAAGCAAGTGAACCACCAGCTTTTTTACGTAATTCTTCGATGCTGCGAAGCGCGGTGCGGGCAGAGCGACCAACGTCATCCATCCGAGTCTTTAATCCATCAAGTTCCTCAATGACAGTTAATGGAATAACAACATCACATGATGCAAAGTTGTAGATGCACGCTGGGTCCGCAACGAGCACTGAAGTGTCAAGCACAACACGAGTTGCAATTTCTACATGTGAAGCCAGTGCGTGATTCACAATTCGATCGACGCGAGTTCCGAGTGGTGTCTCGTCAGTTGATTGTGCCGAGTCGGAGTGGTCGAGGAAATTATTCAACGTGGCATAGTTTGGACTTTTGCGATCCATGTTTGGTGGATACTCAAATGTGCAAAACTTTTGTCGAAAAGTGCTCCGAATGGCAATTTTGGGGATTTTTTGCAAAATATTTTAAAAATATTTTTTGCATTGTTTTCGGGCTTTTTCGGGGGTCCAAAAGGGGCGCTCCAGCACCCGTAAGGGGTTCAGGAAAGTGGGTCAAAATCAAGAACTTTTGACCTTGGGAAACCCTTACGGGTGCTCGTAAATTTCTCATT
>LIAZ01000041.1 GCA_001438985.1 Acidimicrobium sp. BACL17 MAG-120823-bin42
CGTGCGCATATGCAACTGACATGTTGTCGTTGCTTTTTGCGGACCATGTGCAACACCATTAATCATGAGCGAGCACGTGCCACAAATTCCTTCGCGGCAATCATGATCAAACACCACCGCTTCTTTATTCTCGTTGATCAAACCTTCGTTCAATACATCGAGCATTTCTAGGAACGATGCCTCGTCACTGATTTCGTCAATGGTGTAGTTCTCGAAGTGTCCTTTATCGGTTGGTCCTGATTGGCGCCAGACCTTCAACGTGAGATTTTTCAGACGGCTCACTTGTAGCTCCTTGTTGCAAGATGAATCGATTCGAATACCAGTTCCTCTGCATGACGTTGAGGCTTCATCGCATCGCCCGTCCACTCCCATGCGGCAACGTGGCAATAGTCCTCATCGTTACGCATTGCTTCGCCTTCTTCTGTTTGGTATTCCGAACGGAAGTGCGCTCCACAGCTTTCTTCACGAGTGAGTGCGTCCTGGCACATCGCCATGCCCAGTTGGAAGAAATCGTCAACGCGGCCCGCCTTTTCGAGTGTTTGGTTGGTGCTGTCACCTGTTCCCGTTACACGGAGATCGGTTTTGAATTCGTTATACAAAGCCGGCAGATCGGAAAGCGCCTGCTGCAACCCTTCGCGCGTGCGCTCCATGCCGCATTCATTCCAAATGATCTTTCCAAGTTCGCGATGGAACCAATCAGGTGAACGCTTGCCTTTGACATTTAGGTAACCGTTGTATCGAGCATTCGCTTCGTTTTCGGCTTCCTTAAACGCAGGATGATCGGTGCCTGGGATCGACTTGCCGAGCAACGATGAGAGTTGATTGCTGATGGTGTACGGCAACACGAAGTAGCCGTCAGCCAAACCTTGCATTAACGCAGATGCGCCTAAGCGGTTTGCGCCGTGATCGGAGAAATTGGCTTCACCCGCTGCATACAAACCAGGAATGGTGGTCATCAGTTCGTAGTCCACCCACAATCCACCCATGGTGTAGTGCGTTGCCGGATAAATACGCATCGGCGTCTTGTACGGATCTTCACCCGCGATGCGCTCGTACATCTGGAACAAGTTGCCGTAACGCTCCTCGACAACATCTCGTCCAAGACGATCAATGGCAGCAGAGAAGTCAAGGTTGACGCCATTTTTCAGTGGCCCAATGCCTTGACCCTTGTCGACAAGACGCTTTGCTGCACGCGATGAAATATCGCGTGGGGCCAAGTTGCCATACGACGGATACAAACGCTCGAGGAAGTAATCGCGTTCATCCTCGGGAATCTGATCTGCTTGACGATTGTCATCCGCGCGCTTTGGCACCCACACTCGTCCGTCATTACGCAACGACTCGCTCATCAATGTGAGCTTTGACTGCGTTTCATCTGCTTGTGGAATACACGTTGGGTGAATCTGCGTGTAACACGGGTTGGCAAACATGGCGCCACGACGATGTGCTCGCCATGCGGCGGTGACGTTGCAGTTCATTGCATTCGTGGACAAGAAGTACACATTGCCGTAGCCACCGGTTGCCAACACCACTGCGTGTGCGGCATGCGACTGAATTTCTCCTGTCAAGAGGTCTCGAACAACAATGCCAGCACAACGTCCATCAATGGTGACGGTGTCAATCAGTTCGGTGCGGTTGAACAAGCGCACACCACCAAGACCAACTTGGCGAGCCATCTGCTGATATGCGCCAATAAGTAGTTGCTGGCCTGTTTGACCACGTGCATAAAACGTGCGACTTACCTGTGCACCACCGAAACTGCGGTTGTCTAACAAACCACCATATTCACGGGCGAACGGCACACCTTGAGCCACCATCTGGTCAATGATGTCAACTGAAACCTGTGCCAGGCGATGAACGTTTGCTTCGCGTGAGCGGAAGTCACCTCCTTTAATGGTGTCCTGGAACAAACGATTGATGCTGTCACCGTCACCCTGATAATTCTTTGCTGCATTGATACCACCTTGTGCAGCAATTGAGTGTGCTCGGCGCGGTGAATCGTGAAATGTAAACGCATCTACTTGATAGCCCAATTCGGCAAGTGTTGCTGCTGCCGATGCTCCTGCAAGACCAGTGCCAACAACGATGACCTTGAACTTGCGCTTGTTGTTTGGGTTAACCAACTTTGCATTGGCCTTGTAGTTGTCCCACTTCTCGTGAAGTGCGCCAGCGGGGATCTTTGAGTTAAACGTATTCATCAGTCCTACTTCACAATTCCTGCGATAACCGCAATGGGAAACGACACGTTGCCAACAACAACGATGGTTGCAAACGCTGTTGCAAAACCACGGCGCCAATTATTGAAGCGTGGGTTGTTCCAACCAAGTGATTGAAAAATGCTCCACGCTCCATGAAACAAGTGAATGCCAAGCAAAATATTGGCAAGTACGTAAAACGCAGCAACGACTGGTCGATCCAAACTGCGCACCAAGTTTGCATACACCTCGCCACGCACAAACGTGCCATCCGTGCCAACCGCATTTACCGTTCCGAATGTGAAATCGAATAAGTGCCACACCAAATACGCGAGCACGATGATGCCAGTCCAACGCATGGTGCGACTTGCAAACTTGGCCACTTGATAATCACGTGGACCTTGGTATTTGACAGCTCGCGCATAGCGGTTCAACCGTGTTAACGACCACGCTGCATGCAAGTGCAACAGCAACATCGCGATGAGACCGCCGCGAAGAATCCACAACACCGCATTCTTAGGCGCCAGTGGATATAGCAACGTTTTCAAGAACTCGGCGTACTTATCAAAGGCTTCGGCGCCCTGATACATCTTCAGGTTGCCGATCATGTGAAACAGAACAAAACCCATCATGGCGATACCACTGATTGCCATGACGTACTTTTTGCCCACAGCCGTCGAATACAGATCGAGGAGGAATGGGCGCTTTTTATGAGTGCGGATGGCGGTAGCCGTTACTGGCTCTCGCTTTAAACCAAGTGAAGATGAGGTGGTTGCCATAAGGATCAGCATCACGCTAGTTCTACGACCCCAGCGGGGGTGAACCCATGCCCTGTGACATACACCTATATATGAGGAAAATTTGACCATTTCGCCCCAAGGGGCTCCAATTATCTACACTTTCCAAGACACATTCCACAGGGATCCCCAATTGGGGCGTGCCCTATTAATCCATCGGAGAAATTACACGTGACGTCGATACTCGCATCAGAAGGCGGTTGGCAAACATTCACTCTAAAAGGTGGTGAGTGGGCAATCTTGGGCCTTTCAGGCGCATCAGCCATCCTCGCTCTCCTCGTCGGTTGGTTCCTGGTTATTCAGGTTCTCAAGCAAGACGAAGGAACCGACAAGATGAAAGAAATCGCAACAGCGATTCAAGTTGGAGCATGGGCTTACTTGAAGCGCCAGTTCCGCACCATCGGCATGATTCTTGTGCCAGTGGGAGCAGTGGTGTTCTTCACCTCGGTTGCAATTGACAAACCCGGTGATGCCGGCGAGGCACTGAGCCAGATCCAGTCGGGCTTGTACCGCACACTTGCATTTGTGCTTGGTTGCGTTGCTTCAGGTCTAACGGGTTACGTCGGTATGACACTGGCTACACGCGGCAACGTTCGCACTGCAGCAGCAGCACGACGTGGCTCAATGAAAGATGCATTGCAGGTTGCGTTCCGCACCGGTGGAGTTGCAGGAATGTTCACCGTTGGTCTTGGTTTGCTTGGTGCAACCGCGATCATCGCGTTGTTCCAAAACACATCGTCAGCAATGCTCGTTGGCTTCGGCTTCGGTGGTTCATTGCTCGCATTGTTCCTCCGCGTAGGTGGCGGAATCTTCACCAAGGCAGCCGACGTCGGCGCCGACTTGGTGGGCAAAGTTGAAGCAGGAATTCCAGAAGACGACCCACGTAACCCTGCAACAATCGCCGACAATGTTGGCGACAACGTAGGTGACTGTGCGGGTATGGCCGCTGACTTGTTCGAAAGTTACGAAGTAACTCTCGTTGCATCGATCATTCTTGGTGTTGCTGCGTTCAACTCAGTTGGACTCAACCCAGCACTTGGATTGGTGTTCCCCGTTGCTGCACGTGCAATTGGTGTAATCGCATCCATCGCCGGTGTGTTTGCTGTGCGGGCACGCGAGGGCGAAACCAACGCGTTGAAGCCTATTAACCGTGGCTTTGCTGTTGCAGGACTTCTCACCGTTATCGGCACCTTCTGGTTGGCTTTCCAATACGTTGGCAACCCAGACAAGGGCACCGCAGGCTTTGGAGACAAAGACGTGATGATGTCATGGATTGGTCTTCGCTTGTTCGGAGCAGTTGTTGTTGGTTTGATCCTTGCTCAAGTGTTGAGCCGATTGACCGAATACTTCACCGGCACCGAATATGGTCCAGTAAAAGAAATCGCAGAAAGCACCGAAACAGGCCCAGCAACCGTTGTTCTTTCAGGAACAGCATCAGGACTTGAATCATCGGTGTACGCAATTCTCTGCATCGCAGTTGCACTTGGTGCAACGTTGTGGATGGGTGGCGGTGACATTCAGTTCTCGTTGTACCTCGTTGCATTGTGCGGCATGGGAATGCTCGCAACAACAGGTGTCATCGTTTCTGAAGACACATTCGGCCCAGTGTCAGACAACGCAGCAGGTATTGCTGAAATGGCTGGCGAATTGCACGGCGAAACCGGCAAGATCTTGGTCAGCCTTGATGCAGTTGGCAACACCACAAAGGCTGTTACCAAGGGCTTCGCAATTGGCTCTGCAGTGATTGCAGCAGTTGCATTGTTTGCTTCGTACATCGAAACCATTGCCGGTGAACTCGGCTTGAAAGATGCCGCAGGTGATCCATTAGAGGGCTCAGCAATCTTCTTGGCCGCTGAAACACAGATCAACGTTTCCGATGTAAAGACCTTCATTGGTGGTGAACTCGGCTTGAAAGATGCTGCTGGTAACCCTTTAGAGGGCTCAGCAATCTTTGAGGCCGCTGAAACACAGATCAACGTTTCTGATGTGAAGACCTTCATTGGTCTGCTCATCGGTGGATCCGTTGCCATGATGTTCTCGGCACTTGCCATTCGTGCAGTAGGACGCACCGCTGGTGTTGTTGTGCAAGAGGTACGCAATCAGTTCAAAGATGGCGGCATCATGGCCGGCACCAAACAACCTGACTACGGCCCAGTGATCGACATCTGCACTGCAGCATCGCTTCGCGAGCTCACCACTCCTGCGCTCTTGGCGGTTCTCACGCCAGTTGCTGTTGGTTTCGGTATCGGTTACGCAGCTCTTGGTGCGTTCCTTGCAGGCGTCATTCTCACCGGCCAGCTCATGGCTAACTATTTGAGCAACGCAGGTGGTGCATGGGACAATGCCAAGAAGTACATCGAAGACGGCCACCATGGTGGCAAGGGTTCCGATGCACACAAGGCAGCCGTTATCGGTGACACCGTTGGCGACCCATTCAAGGACACTGCTGGTCCAGCACTCAACCCACTCATCAAGGTGATGAACTTGGTTGCATTGTTGATCCTCCCAGCAATCATCAAGTACCAAGAAAATGATGGTGTGCGTTTCACCATTGCAGGCATTTCAGTTGCCATCTTGGTCGTTGCAATTTCATACTCGCGTCGCAAGACGACGAGCATGGTCGCAGCGTAAGTAACTAGGTATTCCGCTTCGGCGCTGAGATGTCGCACATTCGATATCTCAGCGCCGAATGGATTTCGGCCATGTCGGCGGCCGTTGAAGCCGACACCGCGCTCGGCGCACTTGCTTCACAACATGCCGTTGGACTGACACAAGTCGTCACGGGAACACCTTTTGGTGACGTCACCTATCACCTACACGTGCGTGATGGAAACGTTTCGTTTGCGCCCGGCGCAGCACCGGCCGAAGATGTTCGATTTACCGAGACTTACGAAACCGCAGTTGGAATTGCCACCGAGCAGATCAACGCTCAGGAAGCGTTCATTAAAGGCTTGATCGTGTTCACCGGCGATCATCAAAAACTGATTGACGCAGGCGATGTGTTTGCTGCTCTCAACCCAGTCTTTGATGCAGTACGTGCAGTAACTGAATTTATTTAAAGAACGGGTTCTCGCCTGTTGAGTGATCGGTAAGGTCACGAACCTTTGTGATAGTCGGTACTTTTGCCGACACCATGGTTTGCACACCTTCAAGCATCGTTTGGCGGCTCATTGAACAACCGTGACATCCACCGCCCATCGTGAAGTATGCGGTGCCTTCTTGATCGTGGCCAGCAAAGGTGACGAACCCACCGTGCGCTGCAAGCATCGGGTTCACTTCGGTTGAAACAATGGTTTCAATTTCGGCAGACATTTCGTCGTCGCGAATGAGGCCTTCGATCTGTGGGGCCTTTGGCTTATTCGGATTGCGAATGAGCAAACCTTGCGTTTCTGAGTGATCAATGGTTGCGCCTTGAAACGCATCAATGTCTTTTGCAGGGACAATGATCTTCAAGCCATCGATCGTGCGCACTTCATCGCTGAATGCAGCCTTCGTAAAGAAATCGAATGACAAGTCATAACGGAAATCTTCACCAGGCTCGGACAAAATTTCGAGTCGAAGACCAAGTTGAGCGCCTTCTGCTTCTGCATCTCGCAGTTCGAGCAACTTCACGTGCGCTTCTGGAGTGATTGAAACGATGGAATTTGTCTTATCAACTTCTGTGGTGCTGGCAAATGGGCTCACAAGCATCAGGATACCTGTGTGTATTGCTCATCGTCCTCACCGGGGGTACAATGAGTTTTCACGCACGGGGAGCTGGCTTATTGGCTGGCTGAGAGGGTGGCCACAAGCCATCGACCCGAATACCGGTTGGGTAATGCCAGCAAAGGGAACGCAACTAATGAACGCAATTAGTGCACATGACACCACCGCCCTCGTGGTTATTGGTGGTTTGCCGCCGAAACGTTCGGTAGTTCAGCATCTACCTCGCTACGACTTCGTGATTGCCGCCGACTCTGGGTTGCACGCAGCAATTGACTTGGGGTTACGTGTAGCGGCGGTTGTTGGCGATATGGACTCGGTTGACCCAGCGGTGCTCGCGGTTGCCGAAGCAACGGGCTCACACATCGAGCGTGTTCCGCGCGACAAAGACAACACCGATACAGAGCTGGCCTTGCTCACCGCCGTTGCTCGTGGGGCACGGCATATCACGGTGATTACTGGCGGCGGCGGAAGGCTCGATCATCAACTTGGTGTGCTGGCAGTGATGCAACACCCCGCGCTTACCGGATGCAGCGTGCAGGCCTTTTGGGGCACGGCCCAGTTGCATTTGGTTCGTGGCCCGGGCTCGATCGAAATTACTGGCCCCGTCGGCAGCATCGTTGGCATCACGCCCGCTGGCGGACACGCAGAAGGCATCAGCACACGTGGTTTGCGATGGACATTGAATAACGAATTGTTGCCGGCATATTCCACTCGCGGAATAAGCAACGAGATGGCCGAACAGCAAGCAACGATCGCCGTTACAAACGGCAACTTATTTATTATTCAACCAAACGCCTTGGAGGGCTGACATGAAACGTATTTCCATAATTGTCACAACACTGATACTTGCAAGTTGTGGCGCTTCTACAACAGACACATCCACATCTGCTTCCTCCGCCAGCGGCGACACCGTAACCCTGAAATTGTTGGCTCACGACTCGTTCACGCCCACTGAAGGGATCTTTGATGCATTCACCGAAGCAACCGGTGTGGCTGTTGAAATTGTGCGCGGCGGCGATGCTGGTGAACTATTGACCAAAGCGGCATTGACTGCCGGAACCCCCGAAGGCGACGTGCTGTGGGGAGTAGATAACACGCTGCTTTCTCGCGCACTCGATGCTGACATGTTCGACAGTTACCAATCAGCAAATCTCAGCACCATGGATCCGTCGCTCCTGCGCAATATCCCAGGTCACGAAGTAACCCCTGTCGATTACGGCGATGTCTGCATTAACTACGACATTGCATGGTTTACCGAAAACGGCATGTCCCCACCAATGACACTCGATGCGCTCATCAATAAGACGTATGCCAACTTGTTGGTTGTGCCTAGCCCAATTTCATCCTCGCCAGGGTTGGCTTTTTTCCTTGCCACGGTTGCAGAGTTTGGTGAAGATGGTTGGCAAGACTATTGGACTCAACTGCGGGCCAATGGTGTCTTAGTGGTTGATGGATGGACGCAGGCATACAGCACCGAGTTCTCTGGTTCTTCGGGCAAAGGCGATCGCCCCATCGTGGTGAGCTATAGCTCGAGCCCTGCAGCAGAAGTGTTGTTTGCCGAATCACCAACCGAAGTTGCACCAACAGGCGTTGCTCCGCTTACCTGCTTTGCACAGATTGAGTACGCCGGAATCCTTCGCGGCACAAAGCACAAGGCCGAGGCACAGCTGCTCATCGATTACCTCACTGATGTTGCGTTTCAAAGCGACCTGCCACTCACTCAGTTCGTGTTTCCGGTTAACTCGAAAGCAGTGATCCCCGAATCGTTCTCGCGTTATATTTCGCGCCCAGAAAACCCCCTTTCTATTGAGCACAACGTCATCGCAGAAAACCGAGTTGCCTGGCTTGACGAATGGTCAAGCATCGTCTTCAAATAAGTTTCGCGATGCTTGTTTCGCCATACCCGAGAACGTCGCGTTGGCTACTCGTTGTACCAGCACTATTTCTTGCAGTGTTTCTTGCACTGCCCTTTGGCGTCATTGCCTATCGTGGCGCAAGCATTGACGCTTTTGTTGACTCAATCACAAACAGCAACCTGCAACGCGTTGCGTGGTTTACATTTTGGCAAACGGTGATCAGCACGATGCTCACAGTTGTATTTGCACTACCTGTCACGTACATCGTTTCACGATTCAGGTTTCGTGGTCGTAATGTTCTCTTGGCCTTAATCACTGCGCCATTCCTCTTGCCCACTGTTGTTGTCGGCACTTCGCTGCTTGCACTGCTTCCACAACAACTTCACTACACCGCTTTCTCCATCATTGCTGCACATGTTCTGTTCAATGTTGCGGTTGTTGTGCGCGTTGTGATGCCAAGTTGGGCACATATCAGCCCCGAACTTGCCTATGCAGCCCACACTCTCGGCGCGTCAACCTTCCGCACATTTCGGACCATCACATTTCCACTGATCCGCCCGGCACTTGGATTCGCTGCTACTGCTGTCGCTTTGTTTTGCTTCACCTCATTTGGCGCTGTGCGCATCTTGGGTGGTCCGGCATTTTCC
>LIAZ01000042.1 GCA_001438985.1 Acidimicrobium sp. BACL17 MAG-120823-bin42
GGCCGTGGTCTTGGCGAAGCAGGCAGTTACTCACTCGTTGAAGACCTTGCCAAGTTGTTGAAGGGTGCACCTGGTGCATCACGCGCAATTGTTGACGCCGGCTGGGTTCCTTACAGCTACCAAGTTGGCCAGACGGGCAAGGTTGTAAAACCAACCGTCTACATTGCAGCCGGTATCTCGGGAGCAACCCAGCACATGGTGGGTATGAAGGGCTCAAAGAACATCATCGCTATTAATAAAGACAAGGAAGCACCAATTTTCGGTGTTGCAGACCTTGGCATTGTTGGCGATGTTCACAAGGTGTTGCCACAGCTCATCGAGCTGCTTAAGTCACGCGGCTAATTCATTACCTGGATGGTCACGGCAACAACTGCTGCGACTAATCCAGTAAACGAGGCCACTGCGGCAACTATCTGACGGGAGATTCTTGCGGTCTTTACGTTGGTCGCCCATTGTTGCTCAGTGTTACGCAGGTCGTGCTTTTGCCGTCAAGGCATGTCAATAAGCGCGAACGCCCACGAGCGATTGCGCTCGGCGTGGTGAACACACAGTTGCACGTTCCAACCTGTGATTGGCTCATTGCGATCCCACCAAAACCACTGCAATGAATCTGCTGCAGAGACGCAACCTGAGTCGCTGAGTGGCCAGTGAAGTGTTTTCTCAGTCAACGCTGCGATTATCCACCATGTTGCATCGCGACCTTGAGCATTACCTCGCCGTCGTCCGTGCGCTCCACCATTTGCTCCTGTCCATGTAAGCCATGCAAGTGCGTCATCAGTTGTCAACAATGCCATTCGCACGTGGCGAGCTTCAAGATGAGCGAGTGCGTCAAACACCGATCCATCAACACACGCCATGTTTAGCTGACCATTGGATTGTGATGTCCAGCCTTGTGCAAGCAGATGGACTGCAGCCTCCACTTCTACATCGTGTACCAAGGTTGTTGATGGTTCGGCAATGTCAACAACAGGGCCCATTGCTGGCACTTGTGGTGATGGAAACTTTGCCTCGTTGTCGAGATACTCGGCCAATGCGTACGAAGATTCACAAGCCAGTAACTGGCATGGCGATTCGAGAGCGGGAAACAGTTCGCCATCGATGTGTTGGCCACGGATAGCGCATTCATACGCAATAAACGTGGTGATGGGGGATGGCTCTAGAAGCGGGGCGAGTTCTGCCCAATCATGTTGCTGAGCGATCACTTCGGTAAGTGGTCCTAATGTGAATCGGCCCGCATCTTCGTCAACAACTTGCACGGCAATTTCTGCTGGAGCGAGTAGTGCAAGTCGGTATTCGGCAAGCGTTGATGCTGGCCACACTTGTTTGCCGTTAGATACTGCGGCTTTGCATGCATCGCGCAAACCAAGCAGGTCGTGCCAACTGCGCGTTTCGCAGTAGTCGTCGATCAGACGCACCAGTCCATCGAGGTCTGCTCGATTGATGAGGTCGTATTGTGATTCGCTCACACCAGTGGCCACGGGTAGCGCGAGCCAGAACGGTCGATTGGGAATGCTCCGCCTTCGCAGATCCATTTGGCGCGCTCTTGTAATGCGAACACTTCATCACTTGTCAGTAATGCCGAAATATTCAATGGAACTGTCTCGGTGAGTGGTTCGATTACCTCTCGCAATGATTGTGGAAGTTCTTCGCCACCGAACTCCCAAATGACGGTGCGCAACTTGAAGTCTGCTGCAAAGCACACGCCGTGATCAATAGCCCACACACGTTGCTGGGTGTCGAGCAAACAATGCCCAGCCTTGCGATCGGTGTTGTTGGCAACGATGTCGAGTGCACACATTGCACGCAAGCGGTCGTGTAGCTCGGGGCGGTTTTCGTAAATAGTGAAGTAGTGCTCGTCAAGTACCGCATCAACAAAGAATTGAACTGAACCTTCGCCAAACTGTCCGTCGCGCAACACGGTTGGTGGAACGATGTCGAGGCCCATTGCTTCAGACAGCTCGTATGCAGCAACTTCTCGCTTATGCAGCCCGGGTTCAAAGTCCCACAGCGGGCGTTCACCTTTTAGTGGCTTGTAAATTCCCTGGCATTGAGAGTCGCTGCCGGTGATGTTGACAAGAAAGGTGGCATTGCTGCTGTATGGCATGCGCGAGACCAATTCCATCTCGCCCTGTTTCAGCAGTTGAACGAGATCGTTCTTGGGGATTAGTTCATTCGCGGACACATGTGCCCATCAATATTCATGGGGCGGCCACAGAAAATGCATGGTGGGCGACCCGCTGCAACTACTTCATCGGCATGATCACAGAATGCAACCGCCTGACCACGCGTGATGTTGAGACGAATACGTGTGACCTCGGCATCCATGATCGGCTCTTCGTTTTCATCGAATGGCACGAGTTCTTCAATTTGAATGACCATGCGATCGTTACGTGGGTCGTAGGCAATGCCTACCGTGCCAATGGTGAAGTTCACTTCTTGCGGCTGAGAAAGCTGGAGCATTTCATCCATTGGTCGTTCGCGCACTTCGGGTGCATCTGCCAAAAGTTGGCGAATGTATTGCGAGAGTGCGGCAACTTGTTGCTTCTCACATTTCATGGTGAAGCGACTGCCATCGGCACGCACCTGAATAACAAATGTTCTTTGCCCCGGTTGGCCAAGTGCGCCTGTGGTGAAGGCATCGGTTTCGTCAAACTCGTAGTAATCACTCATGGTGGTTCAGATCACGAAGGTCGCAGATCGGCAAGCGATCCGCCAGTTGAATTGACGGTAAGCACAACTGGGCCACTGGGTGAATATGCCACGGCTGAAACCGAACATGTACTAATGACAATGCGTTGAAACAAGTCGATGTGGGTGCCCATGGCGTGTGCAACAGCAGCCTTAATTGGGTCGGCATGTGAAACACACACGACGATTCCACCCGGATGTTTGGCGCGTATGTCATCGAGTGCACTCACCATGCGCTGTTGCATTTCGGTAAAGCTCTCGCCGTTGGGGAACCGAAACGTGCTCGGTGCCTTTTGCACGGTTGTCCACTCAGGCTTTTTCATGAGCGCAGTCAGTTGTGCACCTGTCCAGTCGCCAAAGTCGCACTCGAGCAGGCCTTTATGAATGTTCACCTTCTGTCCAAGAATTTTGCCGATCGGTGCGGCAGTTTCGCGAGCTCGTTCGAGCGGCGATGCATAGATGGCCGATACGCCCTTGATTTCTGCGATTCGCTTGGCAACTGCCTCGGCTTCTGCTTTGCCCGAATCTGCCAGGTGTAACCCTGCTGCTCGCCCTGGGAGCACCTTGCCCGTTGTTGGCGTGCGCCCATGCCGAACCATCAAGATCAATGTCGGTGCGTGTTTCGTTGGGCGTGCCATGGGGTTGTGTTCCAAACTATCGTGCCATGCAGTGACGAAGCCATCTCAGACCACTAATGCACGGGCACTTCGTGTTTTGCAACAGGAGATTCACGATTGCGAGAAGTGCCCACGGTTGGTGACGTGGTGTCGAAACGTGGCAGTCGAAAAACGAGCCGCTTATAAAGATGAAGAGTATTGGGGCAAGCCCGTATCGGGGTTTGGTGATCCTGCCGCGCGAATCGTGGTGCTTGGCCTTGCACCTGGCGCACATGGTGCAAATCGAACGGGGCGAGTGTTCACGGGCGATCGCAGTGGCGAATGGCTGTTTCGCGCAATGCATAAAGCAGGTCTTGCAAATCAGAAATCATCGGAGCATCGCAACGATGGGTTGGAACTGAGCGACGCATGGGTGACCGTTGCCGTTCGTTGCGCACCGCCACAGAACAAACCGACTCCAACAGAGGAGAAACAGTGTGCACCGTACTTGCAACGCGAACTTCAGTTACTCACGAACGCAAAAGTGATTGTGTGTCTTGGGTCAATCGCCTTGAAGGCTGCGTGTGATCAGCTTGGCGTGAAACCACGACCAAAGTTTGGCCATGGTGTGGTGGTGGATGTGGGCGAGTACACATTGGTGTGCAGCTATCACCCAAGCCAGCAAAACACGTTCACAGGAAAGCTCACCGAGAAAATGTTGAACGATGTGTTTACGAAAGCTGTGCGCCTCGCAAAGAAATAGTTAGTGGGCGGCTGGTGCCGAACCGTCTGCCTTTTTCTTTGGTGGTGGAACACCAACGAGTGGGGCAGGATGCGCGGTTGCTGGCCAGCGGCGTCGGCTGACGGTGCTGAGCAACTTCAACAGTTTCATTGCCGTTGCATCGGTCTCTGCTGGACGAGCAACAACGCTGCCGTCAGCAATCATGCGGTTCATTACTTCTTCGCCAAGTTCGGTGCGTACGACACACAACGTCCATGCGTTGTCTTCGCCAATTCCGCCGGTGGAGATATCGGCGTGTTCTGCAGCGAAGTCTGGGCAGGTTTTGCAACCCTCGCGCGTCCACTGATGACATTCCTTCAAATCAATTTCGTGGAACGAGCCGTCTTTCATCCAAATCTGGAACGCGCCCTTGATGTTCATCTTGACCATCTCTTCTTTTTTCAGGCCGTACTTTGCCAAGAAGAGCTCCTCGAAGATTGCATCGTCAAAAGTTTTTGAGCAGAGCAAACCAATGTTGAACAAGAATGGCTTGCTGACCTTGCCGATCTTGCGCTTCCACATGATGGGTGGAACCGATGATTGGCAACTCATACCAACGAGTGCAAGGCGGCTGAGGCCTTCTTCTTGTGCTTGCTTCAACGCAAGTGTGTTGGCCGAGTATGTGTAACGACTGCCAGCAGCACGCAATACATCTTCGGGGTTGCGTGCGATTCCTGGCAACGCTTTCCACGTAGTTCCATCACCTTCTAGGAAGCTGGTGAGAGCTGCATCGATGTAATCGTTGTTCATCAGCCAGATGAGCATGGCGCTGACAAAGCCACCGTCTTGACCCATTTCGTGAACCTTGTCGTCGGCTGCGCGGACCAACAGCAGTTGCTTGTACTGGCCGTACATCTGGGTTTCTTCACGCACTTTGCCAAACATATGCATGTCGGCTTCTGGCTCCCACGAACGGAAGCGAGGGCATGCGCGAGTGCAACTGGTGCAACCTTTTTCGCCGTGCGTGCAATTGTCGATGCCAAGTTCTTCTTCAAGGTGAAATGGCTTGTAGTTGCCCTCTTCGTGCTTGTAGCCAATTACTTCGTGTGGGCACGAAATAACGCAGCCCGCACAGCCGGTGCATAAACCCGTATTAATGACCTCTTCGTAGAGCTCTTTCCATTGGTGGGTCCAGCGTTCGATTCCAGTGGGGGCAGTTTCGGTGACAGTCACGCCCCGACTCTACTGAAGGCTGGAGATAATGGGCGAAATTGCGCTTTCGACATGGACTGATTAGGTCGCAAACAGGCAGAATAGAGACATGTTGACTTACACCCCTGAAGCCGAAGCGTTCCGTGTTGAAGTAAAAGCTTGGCTCACCGAGAACTTGCCAAAGGGCTGGTTCGACGAAGGCTTTGAAATGTCACATGACGAACGCAAGAAGTTCAATCTTGAGTGGCCGAGCAAGTTGTTTGCAGGTGGATGGATTTGCGCAACATGGCCAAAGGAATACGGCGGCAAAGGTTTAACAACACTTGAAGGTGTAGTACTTGCAGAAGAGTTTGCAAACGCAAAGGCTCCGATGCGCGCAGACTTCTTTGGCGACACCCTTGTTGGTCCAACTCTGTTGCAGTGGGGCACTGAAGAACAAAAGAAAGAGTTCTTGCCACAAATCTTGAGCGGCAAGATGCGCTGGTGCCAAGGTTTCAGCGAACCAAACAGCGGAAGCGACCTTGCAAGTTTGAAGACCACCGCTGTGCTTGATGGTGACGAATGGGTCATCAACGGCCAAAAGGTATGGACCACACAAGGTCATCATGCTGACTATTGCTTCTTGCTCACACGCACCGATTCGACTTCTGCGAAGCATGCAGGCATTTCATACCTTCTCGTTCCAATGCGCCAGCCTGGCGTTGAAGTGCGCGGCATTGTTCAGCCAGACGGAACTGCAGAGTTCTGCGAAGTGTTCTTTACGAATGCTCGTTGTTCGAAAGACAATGTGGTTGGTGGCATAAACAACGGATGGAAAGTTGCTAACTCCACGCTTGCATTCGAGCGCGGCATGAGCGCAACTACCGGTTACCGTCGCTTCGAAGAGGAATACCGAATCATGTTGGCTGCTGCCAAAGAAAACGGTGCGATTGAAGAAGACTCAATCCGCCAGCGCCTCATGAAGTACTACACCAAGTATCAGATCTTGCGATACAACGGCTTGCGCTCGCTTGGCGCAACGCTTGACGGGAAAAAGGACATGGGTGTGATTGCACTTGGTGCAACGAACAAAATGTTCTGGACAGAAATGCACAAGGAAGCAATGGAGTTGGCACTCGATATTTTCGGTGCACATTCGATGCTTATCGACAACGGTCCAAAAGACAGTGGTTGGCCAGGTGCACAACGCGATAAGCGTCGCGAAGGTTACCCAGTTAGCCCGATGATGTCGGCCTTCTTCTTCTCGCGTTCCGAAACCATCTGGGGTGGAACCAGCCAGATTCAACGAAACATTGTGGGCGAGCGCGTGCTTGGACTACCAAAAGAGCCAAAAGGCGCGGACGAAAAGTAACCGTGAACTTTCAGAATTCAGTCAAATCGGCACTCAGTAACTACGCAAACTTTAAGGGTCGTTCGTCCCGTAGCGAGTACTGGTGGTGGACACTGTTCACGATCATTGTGACAACAGCACTGTCTAGTTTTTCGGGTCTTGATTCAGTTGCATCGGCTGTGTTCTTTCTTCCATCAATTGCTGTTGGTGCTCGTCGCATGCACGATGTGGACCACAACGGATGGTGGCAACTCTTTCCTATCTACAACATCGTGTTGGCGTGCCGTCAGAGTTCATCCGAGATGAACAAGTACGGTCCGCCACCGCCGCCAACGCTTTAGAGGTATTCGGGCACACGTCGCTGATACACCTGCGAGATCAGCGGTGAAGAAATGATGAAGTCGGCTGATGCGCGGTTGCATGCAACCGGGATGTTCCATACCGCAGCAATGCGCAGAAGCGCTTTGATGTCGGGGTCGTGAGGTTGCGGCTCGAGCGGATCCCAGAAGAACATCAGGATGTCGATACGGCCTTCGGCAATGCGGCCGCCAAGTTGTTGATCGCCACCAAGAGGCCCACTCTTCAATCGTTCAACGTCAAGGCCAGTGTGCTCGGCCACGATGCGACCGGTTGTGCCGGTGCCAACCAGGGTGTGGCGTGCAAGTTCGGCTGTATGTGCCTGAGCCCACTCCAACATTTCGTCTTTCATGTTGTCGTGCGCAACAAGTGCGATTCGTTTCTTGGCCGGACTTTCGATATCAGTCATTGCGGTTATTCCCATGCTGTCAGTTTTACAGGTTTGAGATTTGATGTAGGTTTTCCGAATATGAAGTCCTCGCAAATAGTTCGTAACGAACTCGTTGTAGATTCACCTGTTGGCAAACTTCGACTGACTGCTTCGGACAAAGGGCTTACAGCAATTGATGTGAAGGCTAAATACAGCAAAGATGCGACAAAGCCTGATGGGCGAGCGCAGCAGATTCTGGCTGAAACGCGTAAACAGTTGGCGCAGTATTTTGCGGGAGACCGAAAGAAGTTTGATATTCCACTCGACCTGCATGGCACACCATTTCAGGTGAAGGCATGGAAGACACTCACTCGCATTCCCTATGGCAAAACCATTTCGTATGGCGAGCAGGCACGAGCAATGCGCAAAGGCAAAGCGTTTCGCGCGGTTGGTTCGGCTAATGGAAAGAATCCAATTCCGATCATCGTTCCGTGTCATCGGGTGATTGCCAGTGATGGCGGACTTGGTGGTTATTCGCTTGGTCTAGCGATGAAGCGAAAACTGATGAAGATAGAAGGAATTAGTGCGGCTGAGTAAAGCCGAAACACTCGCGTAGGTATTCGTCGCGTAGTGCTTCCTGTGGTGTTCCCATTGCAACAACGCGTTGTGCAAGCAACATCACCGAAGTGGCCTGTTCTGCATCGGCAAGTTCGTGCGTGGCCATCACTACGGTGACACCACGAGCACGTTCACTTGCGATCAAGTCGGCGACTGCTGTACGACCGTTGATATCAAGTCCGGCAGTTGGTTCATCGAGCAACAAGATTTCTGCTTGACGAGCAAGCACCTGTGCAAGGTGTGTGCGTTGTTGTTGACCACCAGAGAGATCACGAATTGGTTTTTCCGAATGTTCGTGAATACCGGTTCGTCGCATTGAGGTAATGACGATTTCGCGATCTACAGACGATGCACGCTTCAGCAAACCCAGATGAGCGAATCGACCCATTGCAACGACATCTTTTACTCGCAACGGCAGTGTGTGCGATGAAACGGGATGTTGTGGCAAGTAGGCAACACGTGTGGGAAGTTTCCCGGCATGTTCGCCAAGCACATGCAAGTCGCCATGCACTGGGGTGATCAGGCCGGCAAGTGTCTTGAGCAGCGTTGATTTACCTGAACCGTTTGTTCCGATAAGCACGAGCAGTGAACCCGGTTGCAATTCAAGATTGACTCCACTGACGACGGGGTGCTTGCCATAGCCAACGCACAGGTGGTCTGCAGAGATTGTTGAGGCAGCCATTAAATGTGCACTGGTCCGTGAGCGTGTGGGTGCTCGTGCGTGTCGTGTTCGGATGATTTCAGCGATTTACGGACCTCGGTATAGAACGCCGTGAGAGCAAACATGCTGACAGCGGTAAACACGATGGTTGCACCTGCCGCTAAATCGAAGTGATAACTGAGCAATAACCCGATGTACGTTGCAAGAGATCCGACAACCGCTGCAATCAACATCATGCTTGAAATACGACGAGCAAACAGCGCTCCCGTTGCTGCTGGCGCAATCAACATTCCCAACACAAGCAGCGTGCCCACTGTTTGAAAGCTGGCAACAACGGTGATTGCCACCATGGTCAGCATTGCATTGTGGAAAAAACGCACCGAGAAACCCGAAGTGCTCGCGAGCCCTTCATCAACGGAGAGCAGCAGAAATGGTCGGCGGCCAAAAAATGCAATGGCTGCAACAACTGCTAGTGCAATTGCCTGCTGCAATAAATCTGCTGGGCTGACCCCAAGTAATTCGCCAAACAAAATGCGGGTGAGATCGCCAACAAA
>LIAZ01000043.1 GCA_001438985.1 Acidimicrobium sp. BACL17 MAG-120823-bin42
CCATCAAGCAAGTTGGTGGTGAACAACGGAATAGCTTTTTCTGGGTACTGATACGGACCAAAGTTGTTGGTGCAACGTGTAACCGTTACTGGCAAGCCATGTGTTGCATGGTACGACAACGCAATGAGGTCACTTCCCGCTTTGCTAGCCGAATACGGCGAACGCGGCTCTAGGCCGTCGGTTTCTTTTGACGATCCAACTTCAACCGAGCCATACACCTCGTCGGTACCAATATGCACCACGCGCTGCATGTCTAAACGGCGCGCTGCATCCATGATCACGTTGGTGCCAAAGCAGTTGGTGAGGATGAAGTCTTCGCTGCCTTCGATGGAGCGGTCAACGTGGCTCTCGGCTGCAAAGTGCACGACGGCATGATGGCCACGCATTGCGGCGTCTACGTCACCTGGTTGGCAAATGTTGCCCTTCACAAACGAATAGCGCTTGTTGTCATCAACGTCTTTCAGCGTCGACAAGTTGCCTGCGTATGTCAACGAGTCGAATACCGTCACTTCGTGGTCGGTATTTGCGAGCACCCAGCGCACATAGTTTGAGCCAATAAAGCCCGCACCACCGGTAACAAAAATCTTCATGCGCTAGATCAGGTCCTGAGTGAAAAGTGTGGCTGAAACTGCGGGTCGATGTTGCCACGAGTTGGGTTGTCTTGATCGCGCTTGCTCAAAATTGGGTTCGCGAACCCCCAGTCGGCTTTCACTGCTGGGTCGTTGTAGGCAAGGCCACGCTCGTCGGCCGGGTTGTAATAGCCGTCCACTAAATAGGTAATAGTCATGTCGGTAAGCGAAGCAAAGCCGTGTGCCACACCTGGTGGAATAAAAATGCCGCGGTGATCATGCGATCCGTCTGCCTGTGTTCCTAAGTCAATTACCTGAGTTGCACCATCGGTTGGCGAACCTGTGCGCAAGTCGTGCAACACCACGCGGCACGAACCATACGGCACATACCAGTAGTCACTTTGATGCAAGTGATAGTGAAGTCCAACAACGCAACCAGCCTGGCGATCGCCGCGGTTGCCCTGGATCATTTCGCGGCCGAGTGGAAACCACTGGCGGCGATACGTTTCGATAAAGAAGCCACGCTCGTCTTTAAACATGGCAGGTTCCACAATCTGCACATCTTTGATCACGCTTGATTCGGTAATGACAGCCATTATTCAAGTTCTACTTTCGAGTCGTCGCCCAACATCAGGCGTAGTGCACGAGGCTTTTGCTCCGAGCGTGTTACTTGCACGTCGCGGCCAATGAGTGAGTCGGTAAGACGCTCAATGCCCACAATGCTCGAGCCATCGAGCACCACGCTGTGCTCCATTTCGGAATGTTCAACCTTGCAGTTGCGACCAAGCGATGTATACGGCCCGATGTAAGCGTGATCAATTATTGAGCCCGCACCAATCACTACTGGCCCACGAATACGCGAGTTGCGAACAACGGCACCTTTTTCGATTACGACGCGACCTTCAATTTGTGATGCAGCATCCACATCGCCTTCGTTGCGTGGCTCTAACACTTCAAGCACCAACCGATTGCACTCGAGCAATGGGTCTTTCTTGCCGGTGTCAATCCACCAACCTTCAAGCACCTTGTGATTGACCACGTAACCCTGTTCGACAATCCATTGAATGGCGTCGGTGATTTCAAGTTCGCCACGAGGCGAAGGCTTAATTGCGCGCACTGCATCGTTAATGGTTTTGTCAAACAAGTACACACCAACAAGTGCAAGATCTGATGGCGGGTTCTGCGGTTTTTCTACTAACCGCACCACATGACCTTCTGCGGTTACTTCTGCAACACCAAACTGACGTGGGTCGTCAACATGGCACAACAAAATTTGTGCAGTTGGAGCTTTTGGTCCGCCGGCTTTACGCGCAGATTCGAACTCGTCGACAAATTCGTTCAACCCCTGCTCGAGCATGTTGTCGCCCAGGTACATAACAAAATCGTCGTCGCCCAAGAAGTCGTGGGCAATCAATACGCAATGGGCCAAACCAAGCGGCGCATCTTGGGGAATGTAGGTGACCTTCACGCCAAACTGCGAGCCGTCGCCCACTGCAGCACGGATCTCTTTACCCGTTTCGCCAATGATGATGCCGATTTCACCAATGCCCGCCTTGGCCATGGCTTCAATGCCGTAAAACAAGATTGGCTTGTTGGCAATGGGCACCAATTGCTTGGCGCTGGTGTGGGTGATGGGCCGTAGGCGCGTTCCCGCGCCGCCCGAAAGAATGAGGCCCTTCATAACGGCTCTAGGTTAGGCGAACTAGCGTCATCTCCATGGCTGAACCCCTCCTGCATGCCTTTGCCAAGCCCACCAAGACCGATTTCATTCGGATGGTCCGCGGAAGCGGTGCCCTGCTGTGGGACGACAAAGGCAACGAATACATCGATGCGATCGGCAGTCTTTGGTACAGCCAGGTTGGTCACGGCAATGCAGAGATCGCCGACGCAGTTGCCGAACAGATTCGAACGCTCGAGACGTATTCAACATTTGATCCATTCACCAACGAGATGGCCGAACAACTTGCTGCAAAGTTGGTAACGCTCTCGCCACTTCCCGAATCACGTGTATTTTTCTGTGGCAGCGGATCGGAAGCGATTGACACGGCAATGAAACTCGCGCGCGTGTCGCATGTGCAAGCGGGTCACCCCGAAAAGACCATCATCATTTCGCGCAACCGCGGATACCACGGCACCAACTATGGCGGTACCAGCGCGCAAGGTTTGCCTCTGAACAAAGTTGGCTACGGACAGTTACTTCCCGAAGTAGTGCAAGTAGATAGCGACAACATTGAAGACCTTGCATCGTTTATGAAAGACAACGGCACACGTGTTGCGGCCGTAATCATCGAACCACTGCAAGGAGCAGGTGGCGTATACCCGCCTGCAGATGGCTACCTAGAAGGTGCGCGTAAGTTGTGCGATCAATACGGAGCGCTACTTATTTTTGATGAAGTGATCACGGGCTTTGGTCGACTAGGCACATGGTTTGCTGCCAACTACTACAACGTTGTTCCCGACCTGTTGTGTTTTGCAAAAGGTGTTACCTCTGGATACCAGCCACTCGGCGGCGTGTTCGTCGGTCGCACAGCATTAAACGCACTTGAGCGCGACCCCGACTTCTTTTTGCGACATGGCTATACCTATTCGGGTCACTCGTCCGTATGTGCCGCCGCGTTGAAGAACTTGGAAATCATTGAACGCGACGGATTGATTGAACGCGCCAAGCATGTTGGCAAACGTTTGAGCGACGGATTGCATTCACTTGCAGCAGACGGCGTGATTGATTCAGTACGTGGCGCCGGTGCAATCTGGGCAGCGGGACTCAAACCCGATCAGAATTGTCTGACCATTCGCGACAACATGATTAAGCGCGGCGTCATTGCGCGTTCGATTAATGCAGACACCAACGCGTTCTGCCCACCATTCGTGATTACCGATCAACAAATAGACACTCTGCTCGACGTCTTTGCCGCAGCAGCACAAGGAAAGTAGAACATCATGGGTCAACTCACTGGTCAACGCGCGTTCATTACGGGCGGAGCAAGCGGCATTGGTGCCGAAATGGCACGCCGATTCACCAAGGAAGGCGCAACGGTTGTTGTAGCCGACGTGAATGACACCCTTGGCAAACAAGTGGCAGCAGAAGTTGGCGGCGAATACGTGCATCTCGATGTCACCAGCGCCAAGGCCTGGGAAGAACAATACGAGATCGACAACAACTTCGACATCGTGTGCCTCAATGCCGGTGTGACAACGCATCAAAACGTGATCGGCGATCCAGCGACATACCCACTGGAGCGACTGGATAACGATTCGTACTACCGCATCATGAGCATCAACGTTGATGGCGTGGTGTTTGGTGCACGCGGAATTGTGCCGCATATGGTTGCGCGCAACAGTGGCCACATTTTGGTTACCGCGTCACTTGCCGGCATCATCCCCATTGCACCAGACCCTATTTATGGTCTTACCAAGCACGCCATGGTCGGGTTCGTGAAAAGTATGGGTCAGGCGCTTGAACCACATGGCGTATGCATCAGTGCGTTGTGCCCTGGTTTTCTTGATACTCCACTCGTTAGCCCACTGGCTCGAATCTTTGCCGATTCGTTCAGCCTTGGTGTGATGCCAGTGGAAGTTGCAGGCGACCTCGCCATGCGCGCACTCACCGAGCGCATCAACGGTTCGCAATGGGTGGTGTCTGCCGGGTTCCCCATTGCCCAGTACGAACATAAAGATCCGTTCGCTGGCTAACCACGTGAGCGCGCCTGAGTTCAATCCGTTTAATCCCGAGTTTCGGGCACATCCTTACCCGTTCTACGACGCATTGCGTTCGCAGGATCCTGTGCACACCACCGAGTTCGGCATGGTGGTGCTCACCCGTTACGACGATGTGTCGACAACGCTAAAAAGCGCAGACTTCAGTCGTGACGTAGAAAAGTACTCCACGCAGGCAACCAGTGAGGCGCGTCAACGCCGGCGCGACATGCAACGCGAACGCACGAAATCTATTTTGAATCTTGACCCGCCCGATCACACTCGGTTACGTCGAATTGTGTCTAAGTCGTTTACGCCAAGCGCGATGGAAAAGTTGCGCGGTCGCATTCAACAATTAGTTGACACGGTTCTTGATGCAGCACACGAACGTGGATCTATTGAACTCATTGACGACCTTGCGTTCCCCGTTCCATTCCAAGTAATTTCCGATTTACTCAACATGCCTACCGAGCGCGCAGATGAGATGCGGGAGTGGTCACAGATCATCACCAACTCGCTTGAACCAACAGCAACCGATGAAGAACTTGCACAGTCCGATGCTGCAGTTGCCCAACTTGTCCCCTACCTCACGTCAATCATTGAAGAACGCCGCAAGAATTTGGGTGACGACATGTTGTCGAGTTTGATCACCGCAGAAGAAGCCGGCGACAAAATGACCACCGATGAACTCATGGCGTTTCTCGTGCTGTTGTACATCGCCGGCCATGAAACGACCGTGAACCTGATCGGCAACTCAACACTGGCTCTACTTCGCCACCCCGACCAGGCATCACTCGTGCATCAACACGGGCTCAACTCGCAAGCCATTGACGAGTTGTTGCGCTTTGACGGGCCGGTGCAACACACCGTGCGTATTCCACTGAAACCAGTGCAATACGAAGCACACGGCAACACTTTTGCCATTGAACCAGGCACCGTGGTGCTCACCTCACTTGGCGCCGCGAACCATGACCCCGCACTCTTTGACGCCCCACACGAGCTGCGCCTCGACCGCCCCAACTCGCATCGCCATATGGCATTTGCATCCGGCATCCACTATTGCCTCGGCTCGGCGCTAGCCAAATTAGAAGTAGAAGTTGCCGTGGGCACCTTGTTTCAGCGCTTCCCCAACATGCACATCATTGGCACGCCTTCGTGGCGCGATCGCCTCACCATTCGAGGCGTCAACCAGTTACAGCTCAGTCTTTCGTAAGTCGCGCAATCAAACTGCTGGTATCCCAGCGCTTGCCGCCCATGGCAACTACTTCTTCGTAGAACCTGTCGACCATTTCGGTCATGGGTAACTGCGCACCATTGCGCTTGGCTTCATCAAAACAAATCGCCAAGTCTTTGCGCATCCATTCCACAGCAAAGCCAAATTCAAACTCGTCGCGCACCATGGTTTTGGCGCGGTTTTCCATCTGCCACGACTGCGCGGCACCTTTGGAAATGACATCAACCACATCGTCAGGGTTCAAACCCGCGCGCATCGCGAAATTGAGCGCTTCAGATAAACCTTGTGCAATGCCAGCAATACAAATTTGATTGACCATCTTTGCCAACTGCCCAGAACCTGCTTTACCCAGCAACTGACAACGCTTGGCATACACATCGATAATTGGCTTCACGCGTTCGAATGATGCTTCGTCATTACTGCCACACATCACGGTGAGCTGACCGTTTTCTGCGCCTGCCTGGCCGCCCGAAACTGGCGCATCGACAAAACCAACACCGATTGCTGCACATGCATCAGCGAGTTCGCGCGCAAGGGTTGCAGACGCGGTGGTGTGATCAACGAGCACCGAACCAGCCTTCAACCCTGCAAGCACCCCGTCGTCGCCAAACACCACAGAGCGAACGTCGTTGTCGTTGCCAACACACATGAACACGATGTCGCTCTGTTGTGCAACTTCGCGTGGAGTTAATGCACGCGAACCACCATGCTCGGCAACCCATGCATCAGACTTTTGCATTGTGCGGTTGTACACCACAACGTTGTGGCCAGCCTTTGCAAGGTGGCGAGCCATTGGCCCGCCCATAATTCCTAAACCGACGTAGCCAACGTTTGCCACGACTACTTCTTTTTCGCTACGGCCTTAGCAGGAGCTTTCGCGACTTTGGCAACCTTTACTGCTTTTGCAACTGGCTTTGCTGCGTCCTTCGCAACGGCTTTCGCAACGGGCTTGGCATCATCTTTTGGAATCTGCTTCACGATCTTTGCGCCCTTCGATGGCTTCAACACGCCTTGCTCGAGTGCTGCATCGAGCCACACTTCTGCTGCATCAGTTGACACTTTGAGTGCAGGTGAAATTTCGGAAATCAAGTTGATGCGAGCACGGTCGTACATGGTTTTTTCTGCAGCCGACAATGCACTGTCGCGATCGCGAGCTGCCAAGTTACGAACAACTTCGGCTACCTGATACACGTCGCCACTCTTCAGCTTTTCTTGGTGGTTCTTAAATCGACGCGACCAGTTTGCGGGCACGCGTGGGTCGGCTTTCGACAGCACTGAGCGCAAGTCTTCAAGCTCGGACTTTGATACCGGCGGGCGCACGCCCACCTGGTTGGCCATTGCAGTTGGCACCGAAAGGGTCATCTCATTGATGACCGTCTTCAAAATGATGTATTCCTGGACCGCACCGAATGCCTTCATGCGCTTGATGCCATGGACAATGCAGGCACCGTGCTGGGGGTAAATGACGGTGTCACCTTTTTTGAATTTCACGAAAGCGACCTCTCTACAGACTGACCCCGAAAGGATAGGCGTTCAGAGCCCCTAACCCACAATGCGCGCGATATTTATTGGCCAAAATGCAATTGCGCCCCCGGTAGGAATCGAACCTACGACCTACGGATTAGAAGTCCGCCGCTCTATCCATCTGAGCTACGGGAGCAATCTGCTTACTCAAATCTACCCGCATCCCAACTACCGTTTGTCTGTGCGTTCACGACTGTTGGTGCTGTTTGCAGCATTTTGCTTTGCCACAACTGGCACATCGCGAGCACTTGGGCCCGACAGCGCCACCTCACTGGGTGTTGCTGCCGTGAGATTCATCGTTGGTGCAACAGCGCTCTTTGCGATTACGGCACTCATTCGTAAGCCACATGTCACCACAGCAACACTCCCCCTATATATATGGATCATCGCCGGCTTCGGCCAAGCAATGTATGGCGCAACGTTTTTCGCTGCCGTGCATGAAACGGGCGTTGCTGTTGGCACGGTGGTGGCGCTTGGTTCGGCACCCATTCTCACTGGCATGTTGTCGGTTGTGCTGTTTCGCTCGCGCCCATCTCGATCGTGGATGCTGGCAACCAGTGTGGCAATCGGTGGCATGGCATTGATCGTGCTGTCGGGTAGCGAGGCAACTGTTTCAATCACCGGAACCATCTATGCACTCGGTGCAGGTTTGGGTTATGCGTTCTTTGCTCTCGCAAGTAAACGCATCGTTGCGTCAGGTGTGCCGAGCGACATTGCAATGTCACGCGTGTTTGCGTTGTCGGCAATCATGCTTGCTCCCACATTATTTTTTGTTAACACCGACTGGATATTTACACAAGGCGGAATCTCTCTCACATTGTGGCTTGGAATAGTGACGGTTGCATTGGCCTATTGGGCGTATGCGAGCGGACTCATTCACCTAGAACCCCGTGAAACAACGATGATCACACTCGCTGAACCCGTTGTTGCCACCATCCTTGGCGCAGTGGTCCTCAACGAACGACCCGAAGTACTTGCATGGCTAGGCATCGTTATTGTCATTGCCGCGCTCGCTTACGAAGCACGCAGCACCTCATCAAATATGAAACACTAAGCGCATGCCTCGCGCGTTGCTCAGTGTGTACGACAAAGCAGGAATCACCGAGTTCGCGCAGCAACTGCACGATCTCGGTTGGGAGCTGGTCTCTAGTGGCGGCACTGCAGCAGTTCTTTCTGCAGCAGGTATACCTGTAATTGATGTCGCCGAGATCACGGGTTACCCCGCCATCTTGGGCCACCGCGTTGTCACCTTGCATCCATCAATTCATGGCGCATTACTTGGAGACACCAGCAATGCAGAACATGTTGCCGAGATGGAGCGACTGAATATTTCACCCATCTCGCTCGCCGTCGTGAACCTGTATCCGTTTTCGAGTAACCCAAGTATTGAACTCATCGATGTTGGTGGCCCAGCCATGGTTCGTGCGGCAGCAAAAAATCATGCCCACGTCGCTGTTGTCACCGACCCTGCCCAATACGTCGAAGTGCTCTCTGCACTGTCGTCGTCGGGGATTGATGCACCTATGCGCAAGAGGTTGGCCGCGCAAGCATTTGCCGTTACCGCAGAGTACGACGCCCAGGTTGCTCAGTGGTTTAACGAAGACACGACGTCACTTCCCGAGCGAATAAATATTTCCTTAGAACGCGAAGACGTGCTGCGTTATGGCGAAAACCCGCACCAACAAGGTGCTCGTTACCGAATCGTTGGTGACACCAGTTGGTGGAGCACGGCGAAACAATTAGGTGGCAAGGACATGAGCTACCTCAATGTGTTGGATGGCGAGGCGGCGTGGAACTTGGTATCAAACTTTGATAGCCCGTGTGTTGCCATTATCAAGCACGCAAATCCATGCGGCGTGGCGGTAGCCAAAACAATCGAAACCGCGTATCAACGAGCACTCGATTGTGACCCCACAAGCGCCTTCGGCGGCATTGTTGCGCTAAATCGAAGCGTAGATACATCTGTCGCCGAACAGATCATCAATATTTTCACCGAAGTAGTAATTGC
>LIAZ01000044.1 GCA_001438985.1 Acidimicrobium sp. BACL17 MAG-120823-bin42
CCCAACAGGTCGAGCGACACGTTCTCCAACTTAAGTCCAACTTCTTCGCTGATGACCTGTCCTCCGGTGAGTACTGCCATGTCTTGCAACATCGCCTTACGACGATCGCCAAAGCCTGGAGCCTTCACTGCGGTTGAGTTGAAGGTTCCGCGGATCTTGTTGACAACAAGTGTCGCAAGCGCTTCGCCTTCTACGTCTTCAGCAATGATCAACAACGGACGACCTGTCTTCATGACGCCTTCGAGTACGGGCAACATTGCCTGCACGGTTGCGATCTTGCCCGAGTTGAACAAGATGTATGGATCTTCAAGAACTGCTTCTTGACGATCTGCATCGGTGACGAAGTATGGCGAGAGGTAGCCCTTATCGAACTGCATACCTTCGGTGAACTCGAGTTCGGTTCCGAATGTGTTGCTCTCTTCAACGGTTACAACACCGTCTTTGCCAACCTTGTCGATTGCATCAGCGATAACTTTGCCAATTGAAGCATCTGCAGCAGAGATGGTTGCAACGTTGGCGATGTCGCCCTTGTCGTCCACTTCTTTTGCTTGGCTCTTAATCGACTCAACTGCTGCAGCAACTGCTTTTTCGATACCGCGCTTCAGACCCATTGGGTTCGCACCGGCTGCCACGTTGCGCATGCCGTGTTGCACCATTGCTTGTGCAAGCACTGTTGCGGTGGTGGTTCCGTCACCGGCTACGTCGTTGGTCTTGGTTGCTACTTCTTTAACAAGCTGAGCACCCATGTTCTCGAATGGATCTTCGAGTTCAACTTCTTTTGCGATCGACACACCGTCGTTCGTAATGGTTGGTGCGCC
This sequence comes from Acidimicrobium sp. BACL17 MAG-120823-bin42, assembly GCA_001438985.1. Lineage (GTDB taxonomy): Bacteria > Actinomycetota > Acidimicrobiia > Acidimicrobiales > Ilumatobacteraceae > UBA3006. Next base: position 819 of record LIAZ01000044.1, read on the forward strand.
GAACTTCTTATCAAGTACCACGTTGCGACCCTTAGGTCCGAGTGTCACTTTTACTGCGTCGGCGAGCTTGTTCACACCGGCTTCAAGCGCGCGGCGTGCTTCTTCGTCAAACTTCAATTGCTTGGCCATATTTGTTTTGGTCCTTTGCGTGTTGGAGGGAAATGTTTAAAAAATTAGGCAACAACTGCGAGCACGTCGCGGCTGGTGAGAATGAGCAGGTCGTCTCCACCATGGGTGACTTCGGTTCCGCCGTACTTGCTGTACAGAACAACGTCGCCAACTTTGATGTCGAGTGCGAAGTGCTTGCCTTCGTCGTCGCTCCAGCGGCCTGGGCCTACGGCGAGCACGGTGCCCTGCTGTGGCTTCTCTTTGGCGGTGTCTGGGATAACGAGACCAGATGCGGTGGTCTGCACTGCTTCGCTTGGCTTGACCACAATGCGGTCGTCTAGGGGCTTCAAGTTCATATGTGAGGTCCTCCGTGTGGCGTGTTCCGAGTGGTTCACGCGGTTGGTTTTTCAGTTAGCACTCAACGAGTGCGAGTGCTAATGATACGGACTTAGAGTCCGTTTTTCCAACTGAGCCCGCACTGGGCCAGCAGTTCACCCAGCGGCCCGAGCGGTAGCCCCACCACCGTATGGAAACCGCCCTGCACCGACTCCACCAGCCGCCCTCCGTCACCCTGCAGGGCATACGCGCCTGCCTTATCCAACGATTCGCCTGTTGCCAGGTACCAGTCCATTTGTTCGGGGGAAATCGACACCATGGTCACGGTGGCGGAATCCACCGTGTGGGCCTGCTGGTCGCCTCGCACCACCGAAACCGCCGTGTGCACTTTGTGCGAGCGGCCCGACATCTCCTTCAACATCACACGTGCTTCATCGATGTTTGCAGGTTTGCCATAAATCTGGCCATCAACATCGACTGTGGTGTCGGCTGCAATCACCACCACATCACTTCCACTCAATCGTTGCGCAATCACCTGTGCTTTGCTCTGTGCAAGTCGTTGCACATGGGCAAGCGGGGTTTCATGGGCAAGCGGAGTCTCATCAATATCGGCAGGTTCAATCGCAAACGACATCACGCCTTCGCCAAATACCTCATCGAGGAACTTTGTCAACAGATCAATGCGTCGTGGCGAACGTGATGCAAGAACAATTATTGGTTGAGCGCTACTCGGAGGTTCCATATCAAGATCAGCCGCCACTGAGTCGCATGACTTCGCCATCATCTGGGATCGTCATGTCGTCACGGTCATCAAGGTACCCCTCTGGCAAAATCACTTTGATTGGACCATTGGTGTGTCCGCGTGCGATGCGTTCGCCACCTTCGACGATCACAGCATGTGCATCCAACATTGCTGCAAGTGCGCGCAACTCATCAAGCGACTTCACTTCTGCAAACTTGCGGCGCATCTCTCCACCAACGGGGTAACCCGTCAAATACCAACCGGTGTGCTTGCGGAAGTCGCGAATACCACGATCTTCATCAAGGTGTGCACATAAACCTTCGGCGTGTTCGAGCATCACTGTAAGCACATCACCGAGTTTTGGAGTGTCGCTGATCGGTTTGCCACTGAACACATCCACCAAGTCGCGAAACAACCATGGCTTACCTAAACATCCACGACCAATCACCACGCCATCGCAACCGGTTTGTTCAACCATGCGTAGAGCATCTTGTGCTTCCCAAATATCGCCGTTACCTAATACGGGTATCGACGTAACCGCTTGCTTCAATTCGGCAATCGCTTCCCAATGTGCGCTTGGCGCATAGTGCTGCTGCGCCGTTCGTGCATGCAATGCAACTGCAACTGCACCTGCTTCTTCACAAATCAAACCTGTTTCGATAAACGTGATCAAATCGTCGTTGATACCCATGCGGAACTTGCACGTGATGGGAATGCCATATTCGCGACCAGCAGTCACTGCAGAAGAAACAATGGCGCGCAACAATTGACGCTTGAGTGGCACCGCTGCCCCACCGCCACGACGTGTCACCTTTGGTGCAGGGCAACCAAAATTCAAGTCAATGTGATCAACCGCATTTGCTTTACCCAGCTTGTGCACTGCACGTCCCAACATTTCGGGATCACTGCCGTACAACTGCAGCGAACGGAAATCTTCATCCGGGCCAAACTTCAACATCGTGTCGGTTTTGCGATTGCCGTGCACAAGGCCAGTTGCCATGATCATTTCGTTGACATACACAAGACCAGGGCCAAACTTGCGGCATAGTGAGCGAAACGGCGCATTGGTTACACCAGCCATGGGAGCCAACACCACAGGTGGCCACACACTGCGTTCGCCCAGCTGCAACGCAGGCAACAGTGCCGTTGCGGGGATTGGTGTGTCGGTGGCAGTCATGATGTGCTCAGTTGGTGCGGTCGGTCAACTTGAGATTAGGCATCGCGCCCATACCCAAATCGCTCGGCCCGTCTTGCAATAAACGGTACCAACCAGCAGAGGCAATCATTGCTGCATTATCAGTGCACATTGCCATGCTTGGCAACACCAACCGCCAGCCCGCTTGCGCACACACTGCAGTCATTTTTTCGCGTAACAGCGAGTTGGCCGCAACGCCTCCACCGAGCGCAATGGTTTTTGCGCCAATGTGTTGGGCGGCCTTCATCGACTTTGCCACCAGCACATCGACTACTGCGGTTTGAAACGAAGCCGCCACATCTTGCGTCGACACTGCTGGGTGTTTCCGCACGTAATTGACTACCGCTGTTTTTAATCCACTAAACGAAACATCAAAACCATCGTGCAACATTGCGCGCGGAAACTCAATTGCTTGCGCATTGCCCAACTTTGCTTCACGATCAATCGCTGGCCCACCTGGGTGACCAAGGCCTAGATAACGCGCAACTTTGTCAAAGGCCTCACCTGCTGCGTCGTCAATCGTTTGTCCAACGATGGAATAACGACCGTGCGACTCCATATTCACCAACAGTGTGTTTCCACCTGACACCAAGACAACCAACATCGGAAACTCAACATGTGGATCATCAAGTAACGCGGCATAGAGATGTGCCTCTAGGTGATTGACGCCCACAAATGGTTTGTTCAGCGCAAGGGCAATTGATTTTGCTGCAGCCACACCAACAAGCAGTGCTCCAACAAGACCGGGACCAACCGTTGCCGCAACCGCATCAATTCGCTCGAAGCCGACACCAGCGTCAGCAATTGCTTTACGAATGACTGGTGTCATTGCCTCAACATGAGCGCGACTTGCGATCTCGGGCACCACTCCGCCATACCGAGCATGTTGCTCGATCTGCGTCGCAACGACAGACGACAGAACATCATTTCCACCCATCACCACAGCCGCTGCTGTTTCGTCACAACTGGACTCAATGCCAAGCACCACCGTTGCTTCATCTACCCGAATCATGGTCGTGTCTTTTCTATATCGCGCAGGCGCTGATCAAACGCATCCTGCTGAATGTCTTGACACCACATCACGATTGCATCGTCGGTGTTTTCGTAATACTTACGGCGCACACCCGCAGGAACAAATCCGAAGCGGCGATACAGCTCTTGTGCTGCGGTGTTGGTGTGCCGAACTTCAAGCGTGAGTGCCTCACACTTGCGACTGCGCGCATGCCATGCAAGTTCGAGCATTAACTCGGTTGCAATGCCTCGCTTTTGCCACTCGGGATGCACCGCAATATTGGTGACATGAGCATCGCTGTCGGCAAAGAGCAAACCGCAATATCCCACCAATTCGCGCCCAACATAACCAACTACGTAATAGCGATAACCCTTGTGCATCATTTCAATTTCGTCCGAGAACACCTTCTGCGACCACGGCTTTGGATACACCGACTCTTCAATCGGCATAATGTCACGGATATGTTTGCGTTGCATCGGCGTAATCTCTAACACCGGGTGCGCAAAACTGCCAGTGTCATGTGCTGTATCGAGTTTGCGAATGAGGCGATCACGAATGCTCATTGCGTGCTCCGTGTTGCCCAATTGATCTCTGCATCAGGGGCTCGTAAATACATTGGCGCCACGTTGTCAGCCTGCACCCATTCGCCACGCAGCGCTCGTTCATGGGCAATTTCTACCAATGTGCTGGCAAGTGGCATCGAATGCTTGTCGTCTGCGAACTCAACTATTGGCAGCACAGGCGCCAAGCGGTCACGGAACTCGGTTTCGTACTTCACCGCGCCCGTGCCAACAAGCAATGTGGACTGGCCGCGATCAAGAACATCTACTGCGCACGATTCGGCACTACCAATCTGTGGCGCACCAACCTGCTTCAACGTGCCATCAATGACTCGATAGAGCGCCCAATACACCTCGCCGCGGCGAGCATCAATCACCGATGCAATTACCTCACAGTGTGTTTGCACTGCTGCCGACAAAATGTCGAGGCTGGTTACAGGAATAATCGGCACATCAATCACGTGAGCAATTGCTTGTGCAGAAGCAATACCCACCCTCATTCCTGTAAACAGTCCTGGCCCAATGTCGACCGCAATTCCACCCACATCCCACAATTCAATTGATGCCTGTTTGCAGACAAAATCAATCATCGGTGTAAGCGCCTCTGCGTGCTGACGATCGCTACGAATTTCGCTGTGAGCAAGCACCGACTCTCCGTCATGCAACGCCACACTCACGGCATCTGTTGCAGTGTCAATCCCCAAGATGATCATGATGCCCACCGCGCAAGTGCAGTCTTGAGTGAATCCCAACGCGATGCCCACTGCATTCCACGCCAGCCGATTTCAATCGTGCGCGCATCGTCATTGTCGTCCACGTGAGAGAGCGCAACTGTCAAGCCGTCACTAATGATGTCGTCAACAACATCGCCCCACTCCACCAGCGCTACTCCGCCAGCATCGGTAAGTTCTGAAATTCCGAGATCTGCAAACTCGCCCGTTCGCTCCAATCGATACAAGTCAGCATGATGCAGTGGCAGTCGCCCACCCGAATAGTTGTGCAACAAATTGAATGTGGGCGACGTGATCGGCTCGGTCACTCCGAAGGCCGCGCCAAATTGTTGTGCGAAGAATGTTTTTCCCGCACCCATTTCCCCAATTAAGACAAACATGTCGCCCGGTTTAGCCAATCGGGCAAGCACTGCCGCGATGGCGGCGGTATCTGAGGGGTTGGCTGCGGTCAGGGTAATCATGGCGTTACGACCCAATCAGCCTAGGTAGTAATAACTGCGAACTAATTGATGTAACGACGCGGCACGCGGGCACTTATTCCGCACACGATCTCATAGCCAATGGTGTCCATGTGTCGTGCCCATTCATTTGCAGTAATTGAATCCGAGCCCTGTGTGCCAATCAACACCACCTCGTCGCCGATGGCAATTTCATCGTTGTCACAGTTGACCATCAGTTGATCCATCGTGATCACACCAGCAAAATGGCGACGCTTGCCCCCGATGAGTACCGAACCCGCCTGCCACAGCCCGCGCGGAACACCATCGGCGTAACCAAGGGGAATCGTGGCGATGATCGAATCACGTTCCACTGGCCGTCGCAGACCATAGGAAACGCCTTCTCCTGCTTTCACTCGTTGCACGTGTGACACACGCGCACGCAGCGACATAACTGGATGAAGTTCAAGCTGATGATCGGCGCCAAACGAATTGCTCTCTGCGTCGCCTGCGATTCCATACAACGCAATCCCAACCCGCGACAGTGTGCACTGCACCTGTGAGTCAAGGTGACGAATTGCTGATGCCGAATTAGACACATGCACATGCTGCACAGCAATTCCTGCAGTACGAATTTCTGACACCGCGTGTGCGAATTGAGATATCTGTTGTTCAGCAAATGTGGCATCTGTTGCATCTGCAGTTGCACAGTGTGTATACACACCATCTAGCGTCAACCACTGCGCGTCAGCAATCTTTTTTGCAGCGCCTACTGCGCGTTCTGGGTCAACACCTACACGGTGCATTCCCGTGTCAATTTTCAGATGCACGGCCGTCATCACTTCGCACTGCTGTGCAACGTGGGCAAGTTCAGCAATTGACGATTCGTTATACACCGTTGCAATCAAGCCGTATGCAACTATCTCCGAATATTGCTCGGCTGGTTGTTCACTCATCACCAAAATCGGAGCACTGATTCCGGCGTTGCGCAGTGCAACACCTTCGTCAACCAACGCAACACACAATCCTTGTGCACCGGCGCTCAGTGCAACCTGAGCACATTCAACCGCTCCGTGACCGTAAGCATCGGCCTTCACTACTGCCCACAATTGCTGGGGAGCCACATGTTGTGCAAGCGTCTGCGCATTGTGCCGCAATACATCGCGGTCAATATGAGCCCAAGCCCAGCGTTGCGAAGTCATTGCGTGCTACTCGGCTGCAACAACAGCAACAGCAACGCTGTCGGTGTGCGAGATGGATACCTGCCACGAGGTAATGCCGCGCGATTGCGCAATCTGTTGTGCCCTGCCACGAACGTGCAGCACAGGCTGACCCGTTGGCAACTTCGACACCGAAACATCGTGCAGATCAAATGCACCAAGCCCTACCCCAAGTGCTTTCATCGTTGCCTCACGTACCGCAAAACGTGCAGCCAAGCTTGATGCGTTGTCCGATTTTGCTGCGACCGAGCGCAATTCATCTGCGGTAAACAATCGAGCAGACAGATTGGGAGTGCGTTCCAACGCCCGACGAAACCGATCAATATCTACTGCATCAATGCCGATACCACGCATGCCTATGCCCCCGATTGCGGCGTGCGCCAATGATTTGCCGATTCACTAATTGGCAAGATCAACAGATCAGCAACAGGCACTTCGGCGAGTCTGTCCTCGCGGAACGAGCCTTCCGTTTCTGTCACCCAGTCGACAAGACGGTTGTAGCGGTCGTCGTACCCTTGCAACACGCTCTTCATCGTTGCAGCGGGCAGTCGATCGTGGAACAACACATGCAACAACGTGATTCCCGTTGTTTCTGTGCCCTTTGTTTCGGGGACGAAGATCACGGTGCGATTATCGCGGCGCCCACGGGCAACGAGCACGTTTCGATCAATGGCAACTCGGTGCTTCGTGCCAACCAGTGTTGAATTTCGATCTACTCGTGATGTGAGCTCGCGTGAAATTCCACCACGATCAATCACATTCACCGTTGCGGTATTTCCTTCAACATCTCCTTCAATTGCATAACGCGTGTAACCAGCAACCGAGGCAACCGCTGGATCAAGATCGGCGATGACCTTGAGCGCCTTATACGACAGTCGATCGCGCGATACGCCAGCATTCAACAACTCTTGAACCAATGGACGATCAAGCAAGCCTTCATCGCTACGCGAAATTCCGACCGTTACCGTCTTTGCTTGGTGCTTAATCGCATCAACGGGACGGGTGAGTTCATCAATGGCTCGCGTGAGCGAACTGGTGAGATCATCCAACACTGCTTCTGGCGTGCTCACTTTTCCTGAATCAACTTGGTACGCATTAAGCGGATCAGCAGCAATCACGTTGCGCAAAATCGTGACGACTCGAACCGCAGTGCTTGCCTCAAGATTTCCGTCGTAGCTTCCCGTTGTCAACGCATCAAAAAAGCGTGTTGCAGGAACACCAATTTCGCCACGAACTTTTGTCAGTAACTGACTACCTACACCGCCACGCTCGACCGCATGTTCCACAACTTCACGCGCTGCCCGTAACGGACGAGCAAGCGCATCAATTGCCAACGCCGCCTCGTATCCGAATAAGTGCCCAACCATCACGCTCAGAATGAATGCAACTTGCGGATCAACTCGTGGCACCAAAATGACCGCGGCTGCTGCATCAAAACGCTGCTCGCCCTCTTGCGCAATCACGATCGGTAACGCTTTGTGTGCTCGGTAGATCGCGATTTCCTTCGCCACGTCTGCTGCTGTGCCGTCGGAAAGCCCCGTCGCACAAACAATAATTAATGGTTCACACGACAAGTCAATGTGCTTTTTGTCTTCCGTGATATCGCAGGCGATCGACTTGTAACACAGCTCTGAAAGCTTGATGCGAACTTCTTCGGCAGCAACCGCGTTGAATCCGTTTCCAACAACAGTCCAATATCTCCGTGCAGGAGCAAACTGGCGTGCCACTTCTGCAATCTGTGGCCTCAGCAACAACACCTGCGACATTGCTTCGGGGATGGTTCGCAATGCAACAAGCAACTGATGGCGCTCGTCGTGCGAACCACTGCCCA